>VGFD01000042.1 GCA_016868975.1 Armatimonadota bacterium
CCATCACCGCGGTGGTTCCTTATTACGGGTACGCCAAGCAGGAGAAGAAGACGTCCGGCCGCGAGCCTATCACCGCCAAGCTGGTCGCCAACCTGATGACCGTGGCCAGCGCCGACCGCTTGATCGTGGTGGACCTGCACGCGCCCGCCATCCAGGGGTTCTTTGACATTCCGGTGGACAACCTGTACTCGCTGCCGGTGATGGTGAACCACTTCGTGAAACGCGGCCTGACCGGCAGCAACCTCGTGGTGGTTTCTCCGGACGCCGGTGGCGTGGCCCGCGCCCGAACCTTCGCCGAAAAGCTGCAGGCCTCGCTGGCCATCATTTTCAAGCGGCGGCCGCGTCCGGACGTCAGCGAGGTGACCGAAGTGGTCGGCGACGTCAGCGGCAAGGTGGCCGTCATCGTGGACGACATGATTTCGACCGGTGGCACTCTGGTCAACGCCGCCAACGCGCTGCTGGCCCGCGGCGCCACCAAGGTGTGGGCGGCCGCCACCCACGGGATCCTGGCCGGCGACGCCATCAATATTATTGGAAACTCCGCCATCGAGGAAGTGGTGGTGACGGATACGATTCCCATCCCGGCGTTTGCGCGGGAAGGCAAGTTCGTCGTGCTCTCCGTGGCGTCGCTGCTTGGAGAAGCCATCCGCCGCAATTACTTCCACATGTCGGTCAGCAAATTATTCACTTAGGAGTAGCGCAAATGCACCAGGTACCGTTGGAAGCGAAAGTCCGCACCGAGCACGGCAAGAAGGGCGCCATGCACCGCCTTCGCAGGGCCGGCAACGTCCCGGCCGTTCTCTACAGCAAGGGCAGCGACAACCTGCTGCTGCAGGTGGACGGCAAGTCATTCCTGAAGGCCATCTCGCACGGCAGTAACGTGATCGTGAGCCTGCAGATTCCCAACGGCGGGGGAGGCGAGCACCTCGCCATGATCACCGAGATTCAGCGGGACATCTACCAGAAGAACATTTTGCACGTGGATTTCCACAAGATCTCGCTGAAGGAAAAAGTGCGCGCCACGGTGCAGGTCAGTTTCCAGGGCACCTCGCAGGGCGAGAAGGACGGCGGCGTGCTTGACCACGTGCGCCGCGAGGTCGAGCTGGAAGGGCTGCCGCTCAGCATGCCAGAGCAGCTCGAGGTTGACGTGAGCGGCCTGAAGCTGGACGAGGCCATCCACGTGAAGGATCTCAAAGTGCCCGAGGGCGTCACCGTCCTCACCGACGGCAACGAGATTGTGGCCGTGGTGCACGCCTCCCGCGCCGCGGTGGAAGCGCCCACCAGCGAAGAGCCGGGCACCGCGCAGAGCGGGGCGAAGCCCGAGGCCAGCTAGGCTCAAGCTGGCGGTTCAAGCGCGGCGGGCCTCGCACTTCGAGGCCCGCTTGCTTCCGTGAGGAAATCCGAAATGACCGAGGCAACTCCGTTTTTCATCGTGGGCCTGGGAAACCCGGGCGCCCGCTACGAGAATACCCCGCACAACCTGGGCTTCTGGGTGGTGGACCGCCTGGCTGCCGCGGCCGGCATCGCCGTTTCCAAGAACAAGTTCTCGGCGCTGTACGGTCAGGGACGCCTGGAGGGCGAGACGGTGCTCCTGGTCAAGCCGCAGACCTACATGAACCTGTCCGGGGAAGCGGTGCAGCCACTGGCCCTCTTCTACAAGACCTCGCCCCAGCGCATTCTCGTGGTGTGCGACGAGTTCAACCTCCCCCTGGGAAAGCTGCGGCTCCGCGTGAAGGGAAGCGACGGCGGCCACAACGGCTTGAAATCGCTCATCAACCGCCTGGGCACCCAGGAATTCCCCCGCCTGCGCATCGGCTGCGGCCCGGTCCCCGAGTACATGGACCCGGCCGATTACGTGCTGGGAAATTTCAGCAAGGACAATCGAAAGCTCGCCGAAGAAATGGCCGATCGCGCCGCGGAAGCGGTCCGCACGTACGTCAAGAGCGGGCCGGACGCCACCATGGGGTTGTACAACCAGGGGTAAGAGCCTCTTCCTTTTTCAATACTGCAGCTGGTTGCCGCCCTTTTTGCGGGCGCGCTCCAGGGCCTCGGCGGAGCGTTCCACCAGCTGTTCGCGGGTCTGGGAATCGACCGGATAGGCCGATACGCCGCCGCTCACGGTGATGTGCACCTTCTGGCGGGCCTGGCGGCCGATGGAGCGCATTTCCAGGGCCATGCGGATGCGCTCGCCAATTAAAATCGCGTTGGATTTTTCCGACTCCACCAGCAGTACGGCAAATTCGTCGTTTTCCAGCCGTGCCAGCACGTCGGTTTCGCGGGTGTGCTCGCGCAGCAGCCCGGCGAAGTCCTTCAAAAGCTGATTCCCTTCGGCGTGTCCGTAGGTGTCGTTGTAGCGGGTGAAATTATCGATGTCGAGCAGAATCAAGGAAAGGGTGAACTTGTAGCGGCGGCCGCGCTTCACTTCCTCGGTGAGGCGCTCGTCAAAATAGAGCGCGTTGTACAGGCCGGTGATGTCGTCAAAAATCCCAACCGAGAGCGTGCGCTGGTACAGCAGGCTGTTGTTGAACACCGTGGAGGCCATGCGCACGAACTGCACCAGCGTGTCGAAATCCTCCTGGCTGAACGACGAGGCCGGCGCGCGTCCCAGGTACAGCACGCCGAGCAGGCGGCCGTCAAACTCCAGCGGCGCCACCAGCGCGCTTTTCTCGTAGGAGAACAGCGTGGTGACTTCCTCGCCCTCGACTTCCGCCTGCTCCTTGTCAATGCGGATGGGCGTGCGCTTCTCGGCAACCCAGCCCACCGCGCCGTCGCCCAGCTTGATGCTGTAGTTGCGCAGATATTCGAGGTACGGGGAGGCGCCGCCGTCCGGAAACAGCTCCACCTGGCCGTCCTGGGTTTCCACCGAATACAGCAGGCAAGTCTGCGAGGGGACCAGCTTCATCAGGCACTCGATGATGTTCATCACCGCCTGATCGCGGTGCAGGGCGGTGTTCAGCGCGGCGCTGGTTTCGAGCAGCACCTGGACGCGGTCGAAGCCTTTCTGCACGTCGTCCAGGTCGCGCCGCGTCTCTTCCAATTCACGTTTATGGCCGGTGAGCAATTGCGCTTCCTTGCGCTGGGCCAGCTGCTGGGACGCCTGATATTGATGGCGGCACTCGTGCAGCTTCTTGAGCGTCCCCTCCAGGTCGTCACGGCTTTCCTGGTTCTCTTCTTGCAGGCGGCGCAGCGCGTCCTCGCGCTGCTCCAGCTCGTTGAAGACCTGCGAGATCTCTTTTTTCGTGGTGCTCAATTCCTCAAGCAGGATCTCGCGCTCTTCCTTGTTCTTCCTTTTGAGGATGCCGACATCGCCCTCATCGCCGCGCACCGCGGACATGACCCAGCCCATGACGAGGGCCATCAGCAGGTTGCCGGCCAGCATTTCAGCGCGCAGGCGGGCGGCGTCCACGTAGCCGGGCCCTTCGGTGCGAAGAATCACGAAGATCTGCTGGCCCACCAGCGGGCCATAATAGCAGCCGATAAATATCGCCGTCATGAGCGCGGCAAAGCCGCCGAAGAAATACGACGCCTGGATGACCGGCAGCGCGAACGCCACCAGGAAGAAATCCACGCCGTAAAAATAGGTGAGCAGGGCGCCGAACAGGACGTCGGCCACGGTGAGAATCAGCATGCTCGAGGGCAGGTCCGAGAGCTTGACGATGAACACCGAGGCGCCCGCGTGGTACACGACAAGCAGGAAGACGACGGCGATGCCGAGGTCCTTGAGGAGTCCGGGCGGCGGGACGATTTTCGATCCGGCGTTTACCCACATCAGCACCAGCCCGAGCAGCAGCGACAGCCACCGCAGTCCGAGCAGGAACGCCTTGACGCGCTGCGAGCCGGTAAAGCCCGCCGCTGGTTTGCGAGACATCCACCACGCCTTCCTCGAAAAAAATTCAGCCGCGCCGAAAGCGGCGCGGCCTCTATTCGGTCAGGTCAAAGGGTGTTCCTAGCGTCCTCCCGTAGGGGCCGAGGTGAGCAGGGCCGCCGCCGCCCGATCCACCAGCCAGGTCAGCGTCCCGTTGACCGGCTGGATTCCCTGGGACGGGTGCGTGTGGTGGTCGCGGGGCCCCTCCAGCACCTGCTTGAGCACCGCCGCCTTGCCGTCCCCGCTGACCAGGAACACGACGTGCTCGGCCGCGTTGGCCAGGGGATAGGTGAAGGTCATCCGCCAGGTGTCCAGCTTGTCCACGCGGTTGGGGACCACCAGCCGGTCGGTCACGTCCAGCGCGGCGGTGTGCGGGAACAGCGACAGGGTGTGCCCATCGTCGCCCATCCCCAGGTGGATGAGGGTGAAGCGCTCGTTCGCCACGACGCGGCGGATCTCGGCGGCGTAGGCGTCGGCGGAGGCGTCCTTGTCCGCTGCCTCGGCCACCATGCGGTGGACGTTCCCGGCGGGCACCGGAACGTGCTCCAGCAGCGCCTCATGGGCCATGCGGTAGTTGCTCTGGCTGTCGTCGGGCGGCACCGACCGCTCGTCGCCCCAGAAAATGTGGACTTTGTCCCAGGCCACCTGATCCCGATAGGGCGCCTGGGCCAGCAGGGCGTACAGAGCCTTTGGCGTGGAGCCGCCGGACAGCGCGACCGCCGCGTGCCCGTCGCGGGTCACCGCCGCGCCCACCGTCTCCACGAAGTGTTTCGCGCCGCGGTGGCACAGGTCATCGTAATTCTCCGCTACCGTGATCATGTGGCGGGTACCTCCTCCTCAACTTCCTTGAACGCCCCCGCGCGGTACGCGAGCACCGTGGCGAGCACCAGGTAAATGACGGGCCCGGCCACGTAGAGCAGCACGGACCACAATTGCAGCGCTTCTCCCTGTAGCACGCCCAGGTAGCCCAGCGCGGCCGAGATGGCCGCCGGCAGCGCCACCAGCGCAAGTCCCGCGGCCGACGCGCGGGCGTCTCTGTACAGCATCACGAAGCAGCCCAGCCCGCACAGCGACGCCACGATCACGTGGAATTCCAGCTTGTTCGCGTTGTAGATGCCGAACGTGGTCACCAGCGAAAGCACCAGCGCCATGACCAGGCAGCCGTGAATGGTGGCGCCCCTCGCGCGCCGCGGCCTCATCTTAGAGCCGCCTGCCCGGCCTGCAGCTGCCCGTCCGCCGCGCGCAGTCGCACCATGAGAACGTCGGCCGAATCCGCCCCGCGGATCTCCTCGCAAAGCTGCTGCAGCGCCTCAATGCCGGTCATCAGCAGGGCCTTGCCCTCCTCGCGCAGCACGCCGGGCTCCATGTCCTCCAGGCGCTCGAGCCCGATGCCCAGGTCCATCTCGACGTCGTCCAGTTCCTTCTCCAGAGCGGGGTTCCAGCCGTCGCGCAAGGCGCGGCCCAGCACGCCCGCCATGCTCTTGCAGTAGAAGTCGTGCATGCCGCAGCCACAGGCCGGCAGCCCGCAATCGGCACACGCGCTCACAGGATGAACCGACTCAGGTCCTCGTCCTTGACGATGTCCTCGAGCCGCTTGCGCACGTAGTCGCGATCGACCACCACGCGGCTCTCCGCGGAGTCCGGCGCGTCGAAGGACACGTCCTCGAGCACCTTCTCCAGCATCGTGTGCAGCCGCCGCGCGCCGATATTCTCGGTCTGCTCGTTGACGTGCTGGGCAAGCCGCGCGATTTCCTCGACGCCGTCCTGGGTGAACTCCACTTCGACGCCCTCGGTGCCGAGCAGCGCCGCGTACTGTTTCTTCAGCGCATTCTCCGGCTCAGTGAGAATCCGCACGAAGTCCTCGCGGCCCAGCGACTCCAGCTCTACCCGGATGGGAAATCGTCCCTGCAATTCGGGGATGAGATCCGAGGGCTTGGACACATGGAACGCGCCGGCCGCCATGAAGAGGACGTGGTTGGTGCGCACCGGGCCGTACTTGGTGACCACCGTCGAGCCCTCGACGATGGGCAGGATGTCGCGCTGCACGCCCTCGCGCGAAACGTCCGGCCCGTGGCCTTTCTCGCGCCCGGCGATTTTGTCCAGCTCGTCGAGGAAAATAATTCCGTGCTGCTCGGTGAGCGTCACCGCCTCGCGCTTCACCTCGTCCATGTCGATCAGCCTGGCGGCCTCTTCACTGGCCAGTTGCTTCTTCGCGTCGGCGATTTTCAGGGTGCGCTTCTTCTTCCGCTTGGGAAGCAGCGGCCCGAGGATATCCTGGAAATTGACGCCCATCTCTTCCATGCCGGCCTGCGAGAAGACCTGAAGCTCCAGCGGGGTGCTCTCTTCGACCTCCAGCTCGACGGTCTGATCGTCCAGCTCGCCCGCGACGAGTCGGGAGCGCAATTGCGCGCGCTCGTACTGCAGGTGCTCCTCGCTCACGATCACGTCGTCCTGGGGCGGCGGCTGCATGGCGGGTCCGCCGGTGAACGATCCGAACAGCGTCGCGATGGGATTGGGCGGCGCGTCACGGCGGGGTGCCGGGCGCAGCAGCGAAACCAGCCGCTCGATGGCCAGCTCCTGGGCGCGCTCCTCGACCTCTTTCATTCGCTTCGCGCTCACCATGCGAATCGCGGTCTCCACGAGGTCGCGCACCATGGATTCCACGTCGCGGCCCACGTAGCCCACCTCGGTGTACTTGGTGGCCTCCACCTTGATGAACGGGGCCTCGGCCAGGGTCGCCAGGCGGCGGGCGATCTCGGTCTTGCCCACGCCGGTGGGGCCGATCATCAGGATGTTCTTGGGGATGACCTCATCGCGCAGATCATCCGAAAGACGCTCGCGGCGGTAGCGGTTGCGGAGCGCCACGGCCACCGCCCGCTTGGCTTTGTTCTGGCCCACGATGAAGCGGTCCAGCTCCTCAACGATGCGCCGCGGCGTGAGCCGGGTCGGATCGATCGTGCTCAGTGTTCCCTGGGTGCCTTGCATATCCGATAAAATCCTCTCAGGGGATCGGCGGCGCGACCATCGGGATGCCAAAACCGGCCGACCACTCCAGCAGATTCGCCTGGAAGCGCGCTCCGGTCAGCTGCTCATCGAAAATGAGCGGCTTGAAGATCACGGTGCCCTGTCCGTGGGGCCGCAGGCCCGCGATCAGCCGGTCAAACAGCGGCTGGCTGGACATGAGCTGGATCTTGAGCAGCGGCGTGATCTCGGGCGTCTGCTGGATCGCGCTGTATTGATCTTCCCCAACCTTCATCACGAAGATCTGCACTCCGTCGACACCGGTCAGCACCGGATGTCGGTTGCCGCCGGGCGGCATGGCGAAGGTTGCGGCGCCCGCTTGTTTCTTGAAGGAGCCGTATTCCCCTTTGTGATCCTTGACGTTGCGCAGGTCTGCCTTGCTCACCGGGGCGGCCTGCATCCCGAACATTGGCGCCAGCCGGCTGTCCTGGAACCAGAGGGTGCCGCCGGCGGCCACCCAGTCCATGACGCGTTGCGCGTCCTCGGGGCGGGTGACTTCCGGGGCCGCCTGCCAGATCACGATCTTGTAGTTCGCGGGATTGGCCGCGAGCCGCTCGACCAGCGTTTGCGGGGTATTCCCCTTGACCTGCAGCATGCGATATTCGGAGGGCTTGTGCAACTGCTTCTTGAGGGCCTCCGGCAGGGCGTGCGCGGCACCGCTCAGGGCGACGACCAGCCACGCCATCATCATCCACCTGGATTTCATTCGGACTCGTGCTCCTCGGCCGCCGGACCGGGGTCCAGCGGCAGCGTGAAGGAGAAGCGGGACCCTTCGTTGGGCGCGCTCTCCACTTTCACTCGCCCGCCCTGGGCTTCGACCAGGTTGCGGGTGATGAACAATCCCAGGCCGGTGCCGGACACGCCGCGCGTCTTGCGATTTTCGATCCGCTGGTACCGCTGGAAGAGCAGCGACACTTGCTCGGCGTCGATGCCCACGCCCTGATCGGCCACCGTCACGCGGGCGTGACCGGGTGCTTCGTCGCGCGCCAGCGTCACTCGGATGTCCCCGCCCTGGGGCGAATATTTGATCGCGTTGCTGACCAGGTTGTTCAGCACCTGCTCCACCTGGTCGACGTCGGCCAGCACGTTCGGAAAATCGGCCGGCGTTTCAAAGTGCAGCACGTGCTTGCGGGTGGTCAGCGTGTGGAGATCCAGCACCCGCTTGATGACCGGCGCCAGCTTAAACGCGGTGAGATTCGCGACCAGCCGTCCCACTTCCATGCGGGTGAAATTCAACAGGTTGTCGAGCAGGCGCGCCAGCCGATCGATTTCCGAGTTGATGATGGTGAGAAATTCGTGCCGGGTGCCGGCGTCGAGATGCGCCTCGTGGCGCACCAGGGTCAAGGCGTATCCTTTCACGGCGGAGAGCGGCGTGCGGATGTCGTGCGACAGGCTGGCCACGTAATCCATTTTTTGCTGGGCCAGCGTCACCTTTTGCGTGACGTCGCGGAAAACCACCACACCGCCGAGCGGCGTATGATCCACGGTGAATATCGAGTGGACGGATTCCACGTAGATTTCCCGCCCGTCGCGGGTGCGCAGCACGCTCTCCGCGGCGAGGCCCCGCTCGGACAATTCCGGCGAGCGGAGGATATCCACCAGCGGCGTCTGCGTGTTGGCCAGCCCGTAGCCGCGCGCGCCCGCGCCAAGGAAGACCTCGGCGGCCGGCCGCCCCACCGCGTCGTGCGAAGTCCAGCCGGTAATTTCCTCGGCGGCGGCGTTCATCGAGGTGACCGTCATCTTCCAGTCCATGGTGATCATGCCGTCGCCCATGCTGCGGATGACCGCCTCCAGCAGCTCCTTGTCGAGCAGCGTCTCGTTGTACAGCCGGGCGTTGCCGGCCGCAACCGCGATCTGTCCGGCCACCGTGGAGACCATGCGGCGCTCGTCGTGCCCGAGTCCGCCGGTGCGGGGACATCCCACGATGAGCAGCCCGATGGTTTCCCCGCCCACCAGGATGGGCCAGACGTACAGGGAGCGAATGTCGCGGTCGCCCATCGCCTGGCGCAGGGCCGGGAACTGCTCGGTGTCCTCCAGGTAGACCGGCTCTCCTTCATCGAGCACCCGCTCGAGCAGCGGGCCGGGAAACCACGACAGGTCCATGGGCGTCGCCGCGGAGCGGTCCGCCGCGCGCCGGGTGCGCCCGGCGCCGCGGCGCGCGGTCATGTACAGCCGGCCGCGGTCCTCGCTCAGCATGCAGATGGCGAGACGGTTGCGGGCCGGCGCGGCGACGGCTTCCGATGAGGGACGCGCGTCGGCCAGCGCGGTTTCGAGGCGGGCCAGCGCGAGGTCGAGCACCTCGTTTTGATCCAGGGTCTGGGAGAGCGCCTGGTTGATCTCGAAGAGCGTCCCCAGGCTGCGGTTGGCCCGGTCGAGGCGCTCCAGCCATTCTTGGAGCGTCTCGTTGGCGCGCGTCACTTCGCGGCTCAGGGCCACGAACTCGCGGGATTTCTGCTTGAGCGCCTCATTCTTGCGGGCCAGCTCCTGGCCAGCCATGCGCTCGCGCTCCACCAGGCGGGCGTTCTCGATGGCCAGCGCGGCGCGCGCAGCGATGAACGACAGCGTGTGAATCTGCTCCTCGGTGAACGACACGGCTTCCGCGCTGCCCACGCCCAGCACGCCCAGGCAGCGCTTGTCGATCATCATTGGAACGCACAGCATCGCGCGGATGTCCGAGCCGCCGGTGAACAGCGGATCGTCGCGATCTCGCATGACGTGGGGACGGCCGTGGCGCGCCACCCAGCCGGCCACGCCCTCGCCGACGCGCAGCTCGTGGGTGCCGAAGGGACTCCCGTCAGGCGTGCGCCAGGCGCGCGTGTACAGCATCCCGCGCGCTTCGTCCACCAGCATCACCGAAACCCGTTCGGCGGGCGTCAGGCGGGCGGCCACCTCGACCACCCGCTCCATCGCCTCGTCGACGTCGTGGAGCACCTCGGACGCGCGCAGGGCGAGCCGGACGCCTTCCAGCTCGGCTTTCAGCCGCGCGTTCTCGGCGGCCAGGTCCGCGCCGACGGCGGCTTTCATTGACGTTCTAGATGACGGCAGGGGTCGGCTCAGCCGACGCCACCTCAGTGGAATTTCCTACGGGAGACCGCCCTGTCGGGCTCGCGCAGGCCGGCTCGGGCGCCATCTCGCCCATGAGCCCCCAGGTGTAGCCCTGCACCAACCGCACGTTCACCAGCCTGGCCTGCAAGTCAGGCGTTCCGGGGAAGTTGACCACGCGATTGCCCCGCGTGCGGCCGGTCATGCGCGTCGCATCTTTCTTGCTGGGTCCCTCTACCAGCACTTCCTGGATCGCGCCCTCAAGCGCCTTGTTGCGTTCCATGGTGATGTCGTTCTGCAGGCGGATCAAGCGATAGAGCCGATCCATCTTGACCTCTTCGGGAAGGTGATCATTGATGCGCATGGCCGGCGTTCCCGCTCGCTGCGAATACGCGAACATGTAGGCGTGGTCGAACTGCACCTGGCGCACCACGTCGAGCGTGTTTTCGAATTGCTCCTCGGTCTCGCCGGGAAATCCCACGATAATGTCGGTGGATATCGCCACCCCGGGAATGCGCGCGCGAATTCTACGCGCGAGATCCATGAAATGCTCCCGCGTGTAGGGGCGGTTCATGCGGCGCAGCACGTGGTCATCACCGGCCTGCAGCGGCATGTGGACGTGCTCGCACACCATGGGAATTTCCGCCATTGCGTCCAGCACGCGGTCGGAAAAATTGCGCGGATGCGGCGAGGTGAAGCGCAACCGGGAAATCCCAGCGACGTCGCCGACCCTCCGGAGAAGATCCGCAAAATCCATGGGCGGCTCGAGATCGTCGCCGTAGGCGTTGACGTTCTGGCCCAGCAGCATCAGCTCTCGGTAGCCTTCAGCGGCCAGCCGCTTCGCCTCGGTGACCACCGACTGCCATGGGCGGCTCTTCAAACGGCCGCGCACGAAAGGCACGATGCAGAACGTGCAATATTCATCGCAGCCCACGCTGATGGGAATTTGCGCCTGGAAGCGGTTGGCGCGCCGCACCGGAAGCTCCAGATCGGCGCCTTTCTGTTCCACGTGCACCATCGGGACGCGCGTCTCGCGGATCTCGAGCAGCCTGTCGCGCAGGTCGCGCAGGTTGTGCGTGCCCAGAATGAGGTCGACGTGCGGAAAGCGCGCCAGCATCGCCTCGCCGTCTTTCTGGGCGAGGCAGCCGGCCACCACGATTATCATGTCGGGGCGCTTCTTCTTGAGGGGCTTGAACTCGCCCAGCCGGCCGTACACCTTGAGGTCGGCGTTCTCGCGAACGCAGCACGTGTTGAAGACGATGACGTCGGCGTCGTCGGGCGCCTCGACCGGATAGCAGGCAAGGCTGTCCAGGGTCGCGGCGATTACTTCCGAGTCGTACACGTTCATCTGACACCCGTAGGTCGTCAGGAAATACCGGCCACCGAGCAAGACGCAAACCTCCGTGGGAGTCTTTGGGGGCGCTCCCCCTGGTAAATCCAGAAAATAGTGAAAGCGGGCGCAACGCGTATTATAACCCGCGCCGCGCCCGCTGTCTATGTTGATTACCGGCTTAGTGGTCCGCGGCGCAAGTCTGGTCACGATTTGGAGCCCTGGGCGCGGACCACTAAGCCCCAAATCGGTTTGATCGTGGCGCGCGACACGCCAGGGTCAGTCGTTGTCCCGTAAGGCGAAGCTACTTGTGTCGCGCGCCACTTAGAGCCGTCCGGTCTGGCGAAGGTACTGGATCGCCGACTGCAGCTGGGTGTCTTTCTCGCCGCGGCCGACGTTCTTGGCTTCCATCTGGACCTTCTGGTCGGGCTCGACGCCCACCTTGTTGATCTTGGCGCCCTTCGGCGTGAAGAAGTGCGCAATGGTCAGCTTCAGCGCCGCGCCGCTGGGCAGCGGGTAGAGCTGCTGCACCGAGCCCTTGCCGAAAGTCTTGACGCCCATCAGCGTGGCCCGGCTGTAGTCCTTGAGGCAGCCGGCGGTGATCTCCGAGGCGCTGGCCGAGAAATTGTTCACCAGCAGCACCATGGGGAGCTTTTCGGCGGGCCGCGGCACGGCCGTGTAGTCCTTGCGAAGCTCGCGGCGGTCGGTCACGTAGGTGACCAGGTCGCCGGGCTTGACGAAGTTGGAGCAGACGTCGATGGCCGCGTTGATGTAGCCGCCGCCGTTGTTGCGCAGGTCGATGATGAGCGCCCTGGCGCCCTGGGCGTGGAGGTAGTCCAGGGCCTCGGAAAGCTCCTGGCCGGTCTTTGCGCCGAAGAGGCGGAGCCGCACGTAGCCGATGCCGCCCTCCAGCATCTTGCGGGAAACCGAGGCCACTTCAATCATGGCGCGGGTGATATTGAAGTCGAGCAGGCCTTCCTGGCCCGGGCGCTTGATGGTCAGCTTGACGTCGCTGCCCACCGGGCCGCGGATCTTGGCGGTGGCCATGTCGAGCGTAATGCCCTTGGTCGGGGTGCCGTTGATGAACCAGACCTGGTCGCCCGGCAGCAGGCCCGCCTTGTAGGCCGGGGTCCCGTCCAGCGGCTCGACCACGGTCAGCTGGTCCTCTTTCTCCTTGTCGAGCTCGATGTAGATGCCGATGCCGCCGAAGCTTTCACTCTGCATCTGCTCCATGAGCGTGTGGTACTCGCGCGGGGTCATCAGCACCGAATACGGATCGTCGGTGCCTTCGAGCACGCCACGAACCATGGCGAACCAGAGCAGGTCGGTATTGACCTTCTTGCCGTAGGCCTCGGCGATCTTCTTGGGGAGCGTGGTGTTCTTCGGCCACTTGTTGATGTCTACGGTCATGGGGACCTTCGCCTCGGTAAGGAGGCGGGTCACTTCCTTGACGACGCCGGCGAACAGCTTCTCGTCGGGCTCGCGATCGATGTGCTGGGTCTTGATCTTGTGGTAGATGTCGTCAAAAAGCCGCTCGTCCGGCGAGAATCCGAGCAGCTTCGGGTCCTTGAGGAAGGGGACATAGATGGGCTGTCTGTTGACGTCGTCTTTGCCAGGCTTGGGCGTGGGCGCCGGCGCCGGGCTGGCCGGCGCTTCCGGCTGCGGGGACGGCGTGGTGGAAGGCGCCGCGACCTGAGCGACGGTCTTGCGCTCGGTGTCGACCGCCAGTCCCTGATTCTTGCGCAGGTTGTGGACCCCGACACTGGGCCGCGGCGCCGCCGCAGCCTCGGAGACCAGGGCGAACGCGGTTGCGATTACGACGGCCAGCATTGCCAGCCAGCGATGGATTGCCTGCCCTTTCAGGATCGTCACGGAATACTCTCCTCTGATTTGTTGAGTTGCGCTGCGCGCCGCAGGGAGGCCGGTGGTTTTCGTTCGCCAGGATGCGGCTTCCTGTGCCCGGCGGGCTCCCATTCCTCACGGCTAACGTGCGCCGGCGCCCAAAGGTTCCTACGCCAGGGTGGTGACGTCCACGAAGCCGCCACCGGCGCAGCCTTCGCACGGGCAGGAGGCGCCTTTGCCCTCGCAGGCCGCGCAGGTCAGCGCGCCCTGGCCGTCGCACTTCGGGCAGCCTTCCGAGCCGCAGGCCTGGCGTCCCGTCCCCTGGCAGTAAGCGCAGCGTATCAGCATCGTCGACCTCCGAATCGTAAAATCAAAGAGGGACCAACGCGGTCCCTCGGTTACGGATGGAGCCCCCGGTGACTACACCGGAATGGGGTCAATCAATCCGTATCCCTTGGCGCGCTTGTACAGCACGTTGATACGGCCGTTGCGCTGGTTGTTGAACACGTAGAACTCCAGCCCGCTGGCTTCAATCTCCTTGACCGCCTGCTCAACCGACAGGGGAGGGGAATTGAAGCGCTTCAAGTGCTCCACGTGCGGCTCCAGCTTGTGCACGTCGCCGTCCACCGGCGCGGCGGCGCCTGGCACTTCCGCCTCGGCGGCGGCCACCAGTTCCTCACCGAGGTGGCTGCCTCGTCCCTTGCGGGTCACCTTGCCCTTTTCGCGCTTGACCTGCTTCTCAAGCTTGTCGATCACCTTGTCGATCGACGAGTACATGTCGTTGGTGCGCTCTTCACCTCGCAGGACGTGCCCGTTGGCGTGAACCGTGACTTCCACGATGTGCCAGTTGCGTTCCGTACTGAGCGTGACGTCCGTGTTGATGATGCGGTCGAAGTAGCGCTCGATCTTCGAGATGCGCTTCTCCGCGTGGGACCTCAGGGCTTCCGTGACTTCCACATTCTTGCCCTTGACGGTGATCTGCATCCAACCACTCCTTCACTGCCCGAACAAGGAGGCCGTCGCGGCCGGGGGCTTCCGGCCATCTCCCATCCCCGAAGTGGGGGTGGGCAGCCGCCCTTTCTTTCACCAGTCGGCCTCTCGGCCGATTTTCTAATACCCCGGCAAATCAAACAACCCCTTCCCAAACGACAACCCCTTCCCAAACGGGAAGGGGTTGTCAGGGCCGCGCTTCTCGTTTGATCAGAGATCGGCCCGGTCGTTTTTTCGAGCCCGCGCGACGGCCGCGTACCCTTTGTACGCCTTCATCACCTTCACCACGTAGTTCTTCGTCTCGGTGATGTTGGGGATGCGGTCGCTCACGTTGCCCGGCCCGGCATTGTAGGCGGCAATCGCCAACTCCAGGCGCCCCTTGTATTCGTCGAGCATCATGCGCAGGTAGCGGCTGCCGGCCGCGATGTTTTGCTCGGGATCGTACAGGTCGCGCGCGCCCATCCAGGCGCCGGTGCCCGGCATGAGCTGCATCAGCCCGGCCGCTCCAACGCATGAGGTCGCGAAGTTCTCGAAGTTGGACTCCACCGAGATGACCGCCTTGATCAGGTAAGGATCCAGCTTGTGCTTTTTCGCGTTCTTCACGATGATCGGGGAAATGTCCACTGGCACCCGCTTGCGCTCGTACACCACGCGGTACGTCTGCGGGGACCGGCCGGCGCGAGAGGCCAGTTGCGGGCGGCGATGCGTGGGGAGCGGGTATCGAACGGCCACCATCTGGGTAAGATACACGTACGTCGGCTCAAACGAGGTTTCGTCCAGCGCCGCGGGCGCTCCGAGGGCCTCGGTGACCTCCGCGGACGATGCGCCCGGGACCGGGCGCGCGCCTGAAGCGGCTTTCTGCGCCTGGCGCGGATTTGCATCCAGGCCAGGGGTTACGTTTCGTTCGTCGTGCGTCGAGGCGGGCACGATGGCCGGTCTCGCTTCCACGCGGATGGCGGCGTTCGGCGCGCTCAGCACGGCGAACAGGGCCATTGAGCAGACCATGAACAGTCGGGCGCCCAGCGGCAACAATTGACTCAAACCAGGGCTCCTTGCCCCCCGGGCCAGCGTGCGGCAGACCGCTGCGCAAATCGCTGCCAGTCTGGGAATGAGAACAAGGGCGGTTGCCGCCGCTGCTCTCCCAGTGGCTCTCGGTTCCGGCCGGGGGAGTCTATCTCTTTATAAGTCACGTCGTGGACGCGGTCCGGGTCCGAGGCGGCCGCCGAAACGGCCTGAGCGAAACGGGGAATCGGGTGTTTTGGACGATTTCCAGCGAATTATAGCCAGATTTGGCCGAAAGGTCAATGGAACATGTGGACTACGTCCCCAAATCGCGTCGTTTCATGACGAATCGCGTCGTTTCATGCTGGGAGACGGTTCAGCGCCCAGGACCAGGAGATCGGCCGCAGTAGCGAGATGCCCTCCAAGGCCCTAGGAAGTCCCTCAAGAACCTGGAAAGGAACAATTGGAAGGCAATTCGTGTCGGATGCTCCAGAGGGGGTCCAGGGGGCGCCGAAGGCGACTCCTTCTGGATCAGACCACAGGGAGCGCCGGCGGCGACTCCTCCTGCGGGCAACATCGCCCTTCGGGGCGGCAATGAGGTAAGTGAAAGCAATGAAAAGACTTATCCAACTCGCGGTACTGCTCATCGCGCTGGCCGTTCCCACGCTGGCCGCCGAGGCCGCCGTGCAGGACAACGCGGGCATGTTCAGCGCCAGCACGGTTTCCCAACTCAATCAGCAGATTGATGCCATCAGCAAGCAGACCGGGCGCAACGTGCTGATCTTGACCGTCCCCAGCCTCAACGGCATGCCGATCGAACGGGCCGCCCGCGCCAACGGGCCGCGCGACATCAACGGCGTGTACGTCTTTATCAGCCGGGCTGAGAAGGGCGTCGGCGTGTTCGCCAGCAAGGCGCTTTCCAGCGTCTTCGATCGCCAGCGCAGCGATTCGATTCGTGACGCCATTGGCGCGGGACTTCGCGGGAACAATCCCGATCAGGGGATCCTGGCCGGGGTCAGCGAGATCCAGCAGACCTTCGCGTCGGCCGGCGGCGCGCCCGGGGCCAGCACCCCGGTCAGAAGTGAGCATCGCTCGTCCGGCGGCGGCATGAGCTGGTTCACGCTCATCATCATCGGCCTGGGCGTCTTCTTCCTGATCAAGCTGTTCAGCGGCCGCAACCGCATGAGCCAGCCGGGCTACGGCGCAAATCAGGCCAACTATCAGGGCGGCCCTGGCCAGCCTGGCTATGGCGCCCCCGGTTACGGCGCGCCGGGCTACGGTGCGCAGCCGGGCGGCGGCGGCTTCATGTCCGGCCTGCTGGGCGGCGTCGGCGGCGCCATCGCCGGCAACTACCTGTACGACCAGTTCAGCGGACGCCACGGCAGCGGCGGCACGGCCGAAGGTGGCGGTGGCTACGACCCCGGCTCCACGGCCAGCTACCAGGGCGGTGGCAACGAGGTCGACTACGCGGGCGGCTCCACCGGATTCTTCGGTGACTCCGGCGGCGGCACCGGCGGCTTCCTCGGCGGTGGCGGCGGCTCCGATTGGGGCGGCGGCGGCGACTGGGGCGGCGGTGGTGACAGCGGCGGTGGTGACAGCGGCGGAGGCGGCGACTGGTAGCCGCTTCTCCCCCCCAAAAAAAGAAGGTCGGCATCTCTTGCCGGCCTTCCTTTTATTCTCCCGCCTTGAGCACCGCCAGGAACGCCTCCTGGGGGATCTCCACGTTCCCGATCTGCTTCATGCGCTTCTTGCCTTCTTTTTGCTTCTCCAGCAGCTTGCGCTTGCGGGTGATGTCGCCGCCGTAGCACTTGGCGAGGACGTTCTTGCGCATGGCCTTGACGGTTTCCCTGGAAATGACGCGACCGCCGGTCGATGCCTGGATGGGGACCTCGAACATCTGGCGGGGGATCACTTCCTTGAGGCGCTCCACCAGTTTGCGGCCGGCGTCCTGCGCTTTTTCCCGATGGACGATGACCGAGAGCGCGTCCACCGGCTCCTTGTTCACCAGGATGTCCAGTTTCACGAGATCGGACACCTGCATGCCGGTAATCTCGTAGTCGAGCGAGGCGTATCCCCGGGTGCGCGACTTGAGCTGGTCGAAGAAGTCGGTGATGATCTCGCCGAGCGGCATGTTGTAGGTGAGAATGGCGCGCGACTCGCCGTGGTACTCCATGTTGACGAACTCGCCGCGGCGCGTCTGGCACAGGTCCATGATGGTGCCCACGAATTCCTCGGGGCACATCAGCGTGGCTTTCGCCACCGGCTCCTCAATCTTGCGGATCTCCATCACGTTGGGGAGTTGGGCGGGATTGTCCACGCGCAGGCGCTCGCCTTTGTTCGTCTCGACCCAGTACACCACGCTGGGCGCGGTGGCGATGAGGTCGATGTCGTACTCGCGCTCCAGGCGCTCCTGCACGATTTCCATGTGGAGCAGCCCCAGGAAGCCGCAGCGGAAGCCGAAGCCCAGCGCCAGCGAGGTCTCCGGCTCCCAGATCAACGCCGAGTCGTTCAGCTTGAGCTTTTCGAGCGCCTCGCGGAGGTCGTTGTAATCCATCGTGTCGATGGGGTACAGTCCGCAGTACACCATCGGAAGCACGTCGCGGTAGCCCGCGAGCGCATCGCCGGCCCCTTCCTTGCCGGCCAGCGTCACGGTGTCGCCCACGCGGGTGTCGCTGATGCTGCGGATGTTGGCCATCAAGTAGCCAACGTCACCGGCCGAGAGGACGGGCACGGTGGTCTGCTGCGGCCGGAAAATCCCCACCTCGTCGACCTCGAACTCCTTGCCGGTCGACATGAAGCGGATCTTGTCGCCCTTCTTCACGCTGCCGTCCATCACGCGCAGGTAGATCACCACGCCGCGGTAGGAGTCGTACTGGGAGTCGAAGATGAGCGCCCGCAGCGGCTCGTCCATCTTGCCGCGGGGTGGCGGGACGCGCTCCACGATGGCGTCCAGGACGTCGGGGACGTTCAGTCCGCTGCGTGCCGATACCGGGATGGCGTCGTCCGCCGGCAGCGCGAGGATGTCCTCGATCTCGCTCTTGACGCGCTCCACCTCGGCGGCGGGCAGGTCGATCTTGTTGATGATCGGGATGACCTCAAGATTGTTGTTGATGGCCAGGAAGTAGTTGGCCACCGTCTGCGCCTCCACGCCCTGTGAGGCGTCCACCAGCAGGAGGGCGCCCTCGCAGGCGGCGAGGCTTCGTGAAACCTCGTAGGTGAAGTCCACGTGGCCCGGCGTGTCGATGAGGTTGAGGGTGTACTCCTTGCCGTCGCCTGAGGTGTAGCGCAGGGTGACCGGGTGCATCTTGATGGTGATGCCGCGCTCGCGCTCCAGGTCCATTGAGTCGAGCACCTGCTCTTGCATCTTGTCCTGGGACATGGTCCCGGTCAGCTCGAGAAGACGATCCGCCAGCGTGGACTTGCCGTGGTCGATGTGCGCGATGATGCAGAAGTTGCGGATGTGTGTCTGCCGCGGGTCGAGCAGGGCGGGGTCAATTTTCATAACCGCTATTGTAGGGGTACGCGCCTCGGGTGTCAAGCAAGCTCGGAACCCGTTGTCACGCGCTTCGCGGCAGGAATCTCGGCTTCTCTGGAAGAAAATTCTTCCATTCCACGGTAGGAGTCCCCATGGAGAACGTCATTCATTCTGTCCAGATCGTGCGCAGCGACCGTCGCGTGAAAACGATTTCCGCGCAGGTGAAGGACGGAGTGCTCACGGTGTCCGTGCCGAGCCGCTTCTCCGACGCGGAGGCGCAGCGTTGGGCGGACCGCATGCGGCGCCGCCTGTCGTTGCGCATTGAGAAGGCCAGCCTCAACGAGAGCAACGGCCTCGAGCGCCGCGCCCAGCGGCTCAACCAGCAGTATTTCGGCGGCGCGCTGCAATACGCGTCGATCAGCTACGTGTCCAACCAGAACTCCCGCTGGGGCTCGT
>VGFD01000043.1 GCA_016868975.1 Armatimonadota bacterium
CCGCCTGCCGCCCCGGTGGCCCAGGCGGCGCCCGCCGCGGCCGTTCCAGAGGTTCCCCGCATGCGATTCCCGTCCGCGCCGCAGCCACAGGCCGCACCACCTTCGTCCGCGCCGGCGGTCACCACGAGTGCTCCTCCCGCCGCCACGCCTTCACCCGCCGCGCCCAACGGTCAGGAGCCGCCCGTTGAGGCGATGCCGCCACCCGCCATGTTCGGGCAGCGCCCGGCAAGCGGTCTGACCTCGCTCACCAGCGTCGCCAGGCCGGTGCGCAAAGGCGCGACGCCGCCCGGTGGACGTCCCCGCCCGCCGTCCACCACCAACCCCTTCGGCAATCCCAGCGGCGGCGCGCCCTCGCATTTCAGCAACAGCGGGCCGTCGGCGTTCGGTACCCCCGCCTCCGCCGCGCCAGCCTCCGGGACCCCGTCGGCCTTCGGAACGCCTTCGGCATTTGGCGGCGGAACCCCGTCCGCGTTCGGGGGAGCGGCCAGCGGCGCGCCGTCCGCGTTTGGCACTCCGTCAGCCTTTGGCACAGGCGCGCCCAGCGCGTTCGGCCAACCCGCCGAGCCGCCACCGCTGGGAGCCGGCTTTGGCACCGCGGCAAGCGCCGCGTCCCCGCCTGATTCCGCCACGCCGGCGGTGGCCGGCCCCCCGCCCCGGCCGCAGCCGCGCAAGGACGAGCCGAACCAGGCGCATTACGGGCTGGTGGTCAAGCCCATCCCCAAGCCGCTCAACACGGCCTTGCGGGCTGTCGAGCCCGTGCAGATCGTGCGCGCCATGCGTCCCACCGTGGGCCGCAACACGTCGCTGTGGATGTTCCGGGCCGCCTACTTCCACGGAATGATCGGGGCGCTCGACCGCGACCACACGCCGTGGGGAATGATGGCGGGGCGCAAATTCGGGCGCCTGATGGAAATCGATTCCTACGACAAGATGCAGAAGGCGTTCGCCGCAATGGGCATTGGCCTCGTCGAGGTCTTCAACCCGGAGTCCGACATGGTGGTCGACATCGTCGATTGCATGATCTGCACCGGCCTACTCGGCCTGGACGAGCCGTGCTGCTCCTTCGTGGGCGGGATGATCGCGGCCGTGGTGAACAGGGTGACTGATCGCGACCCGGTGGTGAAGGAAACCCGCTGCCTGGGCCTCGGACATCCGTCGTGCCGCTTCGAGGTGGAGTTCAGCCGCTCGGTGTCACTGGCGGATCTGACCGCGCAGGCTTAGTGGCGCGCGGCGCAAGTAGCTTCGCCTTACGGGACAACGACTGACCCGGGCCTATTGCGCTTCCACCGCCCGCGCAAAGCCGGCCACGTGCCGGGCAAGCTTCCCCAGCGGCGGCACGACCACGCGTCCGTGCTGGCTGAACGCTGCCAGCATCTGGCCGTCGCCCAGCCAGAGGCCGACGTGGGTGACGCCTTTGTAGGCGTCCTTCGTCTGCGACGTGGGGTGGTTGAAGAACACGAGATCGCCGGCGCTGGGGGCCGCCACCTGCTGCAGGCCGCGCGCGCCTTTCTCCGCGTAGCGGTACTGCACGTCCGCCAGCCGCGAGAAGCCGTCGCCAGCCAGTCCGGCGGATACAAGCGCCTTCTTGGTCAGCATCGCGCAGTCGGTGGCGCGCGATCCGTCGCCTCCCAGGTCGTAGCGCACGCCGATCTGCCGGCTGGCCGCGTACAAGAGCCGCCCCGCGGCGGTTTTCTCGGGGGGATTTTTCCAGAAGCTGCCGTTTTCCACGCCGGCGAGGTAGCCACCGGTCTTGGCGTCGATTCGTGAGCCGTCGCTGCCACTGGCGTAAATGCTCTTGCAGAGCAGCACGGCACGGTCGGTGGCGGCGTCGTACCTGCCGTTGACGACCAGTTCCAGCCGCTCGTTCCACTTCTTGAGCACCCGCTGCATGCGGCGGACCGGGCCGTTGGCGTCGCTGTCGGAGTCCCCCGCCTGCAGGCCGTCGAACGGGCTGGCCTGGGATACCGGTCCGGGGATGTCTTCCATGGAAGTCGGCACCGCGGCGGGCGCTACCGCCTGCGGGACCGGCGCGGGCGTCGGCGGCTTCGTGGTGGCGACTGCCGGCATCGGCGGAGGCGCCTCGATCATGCGGTCGGTCATCAGCGGCGTTCCGTTGTCACGCGAGGGCCGCAGCATGGCGTCGGCCATGGGGTCAAGTATTGAGCGCTGCATGAAGGCCACCTGGAGCGGGGCCTCGGCGGCGGGAGTTTTCGGCGGGGTGGCGGCGGGCCGCGTGCCGAGGGCGGGAGCGCTCGCGGCCGGTGGCGTCGCGGCGGCGTTTCCCTCGCGGAGCGCGGGCATCGTCGAGTAGGGATCGTCGAGGTACAGGCGCTCACGCTGCGCGTTCATGATGCCCTCCACCTTGTCGCGGAAACTGTTGATTCCGTCGGCCTTGCGGCGGGCCGGCGCGGGCGCTTCGGAGGGGACGGTGTGGTCGGCGGCGGCGACGATGCGATCTGGCATGCACTTCTTCTCCCGTGTGGCGTCCCTTGGGTCATCGGCTCGATTCCCGGAAACATAAGCCCGGGAGAGGAGTTTCCCCCCCAACGCCAAAGCCCACTCCCCGCAACACGCTGTTGCTACTGGAGGAAGAGAATGACACAACCGGCCGCGCTGGCTCACAAGATGATTTACGCCTTCGAGCAAGGCGATGGCAAGGACAAGGCCCTGCTGGGTGGAAAGGGCGCCGGTCTCGCGGAGATGACCCGCCTCGGCATTCCAGTGCCGCCGGGCTTCACCATCACCACCGAGGTGTGCATGGAGTACAACCGCATCGGCAAGAAGTTCCCGGACGGCCTGCTCGACGGCATCCGCGAGTCGATGGGCGAAATCGAGCGCAAGATGAACAAGAAGTTTGGCGACCCCAAGAATCCGCTGCTCGTCTCGGTGCGTTCAGGAGCGAAAATCTCCATGCCGGGCATGATGGACACCGTGCTCAACCTTGGTCTCAACGACGAGACCGTGAAGGGGCTCGCGGAATTGACCGGCGATGAGCGCTTCGCTCATGACGCGTTCCGCCGCTTCATCCAGATGTTTGGCGACGTGGTGCTGGGAATTCCCAAGCGCACTTTCGAGCATCTGCTGAAGGACATCAAGAAGGCGGCCGGCGTGAAAAACGACAACGAATTGTCCGCCGCGCAGCTCAAGGACGTGGTCGCGAAGTACCGCGCGCTGGTGGAGAAGGAAACCGGCAAGGCATTCCCCATGGACGTGTACGATCAGCTCAACCGCGCCGTGGCGGCGGTGTTCGACTCGTGGAACAATCCCCGCGCCATCGTGTACCGCAACAAGGAAAATATTCCGCACGACATGGGGACAGCGGTAAACGTGCAGTCCATGGTCTTCGGCAACATGGGCGACGACTGCGGCACCGGCGTCGCCTTCACCCGCGATTGCTCGACCGGCAAGAACGAGCTGGTGGGCGACTTCCTGCTCAACGCGCAGGGCGAGGACGTGGTGGCCGGCATCCGCACGCCGTATCACATCGACGAGATGAAGCGGCTGATGCCGGAAACCTACAAGCAGTTTACCGACATCGCCGATCGCCTGGAAAAGCACTACCGCCACACTCAGGATGTGGAATTCACCATCGAAAAAGGGCGCCTGTTCATGCTTCAGACGCGCACGGCCAAGCGCACCGCGATGGCCGCGGTGAAAATCGCCGTGGATCAGGTGCATGAGGGGCTGATTTCGAAGGAGGAGGCGGTGGCCCGCATCCAGGCTTCCCAACTAGATCAGCTGCTGCACCCGTATTTCAACCAGGTCGAGATGGAGGCCGCCATCAAGAGCGACCGCTACCTCGCGAAAGGCATTCCGGCATCGCCCGGAGCGGCCTCCGGTGAAATCGTGTTCGAGGCCAACGACGCCGTCGAAAAGGTGGAGCAGGGCCACAAGGTGATCCTGGTGCGCCCGGAAACCACGCCGGACGACGCGCACGGGATGGTCGTGGTGGAAGGCATTCTCACCAGCACCGGCGGGCCCACCTCGCACGCGGCGCTGGTCGCGCGCGGCTGGGGAATTCCCTGCATCGTGGGCTGCGAGGCCCTCGAGATCGATCTGGATCGCAAGCAGGTCAAAGTCAACGGCAGGGTCTTAAAAGAGGGGGAGCTCATCTCGCTAGACGGCACTAGCGGGCAGGTGGTTTCCGGAACCGTCACGCTGATCAAGCCGGAAAAACTTTCCGACGAAGCGGCCAAGCTGCTCTCCTGGGCCGACGGGTTCCGCAAACTGGGGATTTACGCCAACGCCGACAATCCCCGTGACGCCCAGCGCGCGCGCGCGTTTGGCGCGCACGGCATCGGACTGTGCCGCACCGAGCACATGTTCATGGAGCGAGATCGGCTGCCCATCGTGCAGCGGATGATCCTGGTGGCGCCGGAGGCGGAGCGCCTGAAGCGCGCGCTGCTGCGCGCCGAGGACGCCCTGGAAGAAGCCAAGGAAGGTGAGAAGGCGCACGCCGAGGCGGCGCTCAACAAGCTGCGCGCGGACCTTGCGACGCCGTGGGCGGAATACGAGGAGACGCTGGGCAAGCTGCTGCCCATCCAGCGCGAGGATTTCCGCGGCATTCTCAAGGCGATGGAAGGGCACTGGGTTATTATCCGGCTGCTTGATCCGCCGCTGCACGAGTTCCTCCCGTCGCATGACGAATTGCTGCAGGACGTCACTTCGCTGCACGTCGCGAAGCGGAGCGGCGACGACCTGTTCCACAAGGTGCTCGCGGAAGTGCGCGAGAAGCGCGAAAATCCCCAGGCCACGCTGGACGACATGGAGCACCTGCTGGCGCGGGTGCGGGCCCTGCGCGAAATGAACCCGATGCTGGGACTGCGCGTGTGCCGCCTGGGAATCGTGTATCCGCAGGTGTACCGCATGCAGGTGCGGGCCATCATGGAAGCAGCCTGCAGCCTCGTCAAGGAGGGCGTGGACGCGAGGCCGGAAATCATGATTCCGGGCGTGGGCCTGGAAGAGGAAATGGCCTTCATGCGCTCGCTGGTGGACGACGTGGCGCAGGAAGTCATCAAGGAAACCGGCGTGCAAGTCAAGTACAAGGTGGGCACCATGGTCGAGTTGCCGCGCGCTTGCGTGGCGGCCGGCGACCTCGCGAAAACCGCCGAGTTCTTCTCTTTCGGCACCAACGACCTGACCCAGACCACGCTGGGATACTCTCGCGATGACGCGGCCGGAACCTTCATCCCGGTGTACATCGAGAAAAAGATCCTGGCGCGCGATCCGTTCGCGGTGCTCGACACCGAGGGCGTGGGTCAGTTGATGAAGATGGCGGTGGAGCGGGGCCGGGCCACCCGCGTCGACATGGAGATCGGCATCTGCGGCGAGCACGGCGGCGAGCCGATCAGCGTGGCCTTCTGCCACACGCTGAACCTCAACTACGTGTCGTGCTCTCCGTACCGCGTGCCCATCGCACGACTGGCGGCCGCGAAGGCGGCACTCCGCGACAAGGATCCGTCGGTGCAGATCGATTGATCTGCCGAACGGTCGGTGCTTTGAAGCCTCCGGGAAATTCTCCCGGGGGCTTTTTTCTCCGGCCACGGTTCGGAGCCCGCAAGAACACCGGCGCCCATGAGCATGCAAGAGAAAATTGACGCCGCCTGCCAGACCTTTCGAGGCCTGGTGGCCCACGAGGCGGTCGTGGCGGACGCCAGCCGCGCAATCGTGGAGGCGCTGCGGACCGGACACCGCATCCTGAGCTGCGGAAACGGCGGAAGCGCCGCCGAGGCCATGCACCTGTCCACCGAGTTGACCGGCCGCTACAAGGCGGATAGGATTTCGCTGCCCGCCATCTTCCTGGGCGCCGACAGCTCGCTGGTAACCTGCATCGCAAACGACTACGGCTGGGACGAAATATTTGCCCGCGCGCTCAAGGGAAATGCGCGGCACGGCGATATCCTGGTGGCGTTCACTACCAGCGGAAATTCGCAAAACGTCGTGCGTGCCCTGGAAACCGCCCGCGAAATGGCGGTCGCCTCGGTGGCGCTGCTCGGAAAAGGGGGCGGCGCGTGCCGCGGTCTGGCCACCTGGGAAGTCATCATCGACTCGCCGGAGACCGAGCGAATCCAGGAGGCGCACCAGTTCCTTCTGCACGTCATGTGCGACGCGGTCGAGGCTGCCTTCGTGCCCCAGAGGGCGCGCGCATAGCGCGTGTTAACAAATTGTTACGCGAAGTTAACAATTTGTAAAACGGCACGGCTGCAGCGTTTTTTGCCTGTCCAGCGGGCTGGACAGCGCACCGTTGCGCGGGGATAATAAACTCAAGTCTCACCTTGCCCATGGCAAGGATTTCGAAGGGAGAAGCCCATGGCTGTCGACCCCATTGATGGAATCGGCCCCCGCGGCGGCGCCGCACCCACCGGCTACGTAGCCCCCGGCTACGCCAACACCAACTACCGTGCCACCACCACCGACCAGGCCACGGGCGCCCAGGAGGGCCCCGGCGCCGACCAGTTGTTCGCCACCAAGCAGGGCCTGGATCAGCGCGAGGAAGCCTATCGCGGCATCGTGGGCGGCGACCAGCAGCCCGCTCAGGGCGCCAAGACCGGCGGCGAGAACAACTTTGGCGCGCTGTCGGACAAGACCGGCGACCAGGTGACCGACGCCGAGCTGCAGCGCCTGTTCGGCAGCGAGGCCAACAGCGCCCGCGAGATCCTCAAGGCGCGGCCGCAGCTCCGCGTGGGCGACATCATCCCCATGCGCAAGGATCAGGACGGCTTGAGCGCGGTCAGCAAGCTGCTGTCGTCGCGCTCTGACCTCAACCTGGACGACGTGGTGGACCGCACGCCGGGAGGCGAGGTCAAGGTCAATCCCACGCTGCGCGACAGCCAGTCGCTCGACCTCATGGTGAACCACCGCAAGGACGTGAAGCCCGGGGAGTTGTCGAGCATGGCCGGCAGCTTCGCCAAGATCCTCGACAACCCGGCGATGGCGAAGCAGGCCTACCAGGGCTCGCTGGAGCTGATGAAGCAGCGCGGCGACGTGAGGCCCCAGCAGCTCGCCACCATGATGGGCAGCATCGCGCACGGTGTGGATCCCAAGAGCCAGAAGGGGCCGGAGAATTCGTCCGCGGTCCTGGAGATGTTCAACAAGTCACTGGACGTGATGAAGGTCCGCAACGACGTCGCGCCCGAGGACATGGGGCGGCTGGCCGAAAAGGCGGGCCAGACCTTCGGCAACGAGAAGGATCCGAACTCCACCAGCAACGTGAAGAACGGCTTCAACACCGCCGCCGACATGCTGGCCGGCAATCCGGGCCGCTCGGTCACCGACACGATGGATCTGATGGACACGGTGAACAACCGCTTCCCGGGCCAGGATAACGGGGCCGACAAGGCCGCCGCCTTCAACACCGCCGCCACGCTGATGGGGAAATTTCCGCAGCTCGACGCGCGCGGCATTGACGGCATGCTGCAGAAAAAGGCGGAGGGTCCCCCGCCGCTGCAGGGCGACAAGTTGTTGAACGCGTTCAACAGCCAGGCCGAGGATCTCACCAGCGGGCGCGCCAACCTGGACTCGGCCGTCAGCCAGCGCTCCCAGCAGACCGACCGCCAGGTGCGCGAAGAGAAGGTCGCCGACAAGGAGAACCGCATCACCGAAGGCCGTCTTGCCGATCCGCAGGAGCTGAAGGACACCGAGGAAGGGCGCAACGATCCCCAGGGCCAGCGTCCGGACGCGGGCCAAAAGCCAGACCAGGGCGCGCGGCCCGGGCAGGCCAACGCGCCGACCGGCGAGGTGAATCCCCGCGAGAACGCGCTCGACCTGGCCACCA
Source organism: Armatimonadota bacterium (assembly GCA_016868975.1). Classification (GTDB taxonomy): domain Bacteria; phylum Vulcanimicrobiota; class Xenobia; order RGZZ01; family RGZZ01; genus VGFD01. Next base: position 7,775 of record VGFD01000043.1, read on the forward strand.
CGGATCCGGCCAATCCCGCGGCTGGCGGGCCGAAGCCGGCCCAGTAAACGCTACTGTGCCCGCTGGGTGACCGCGGTCGTCGTCTCGTAGTCCGTGATGCCGACCGTGGTGACCGCGTGGGTGCGGACCTCCTGGCGCAGCACGCGTCCGTCGAGGCCCACCCAGAGCGCGGCATCGCCATCCAGGCGCACGCGCGCCACGTTCCCACCAAACAGGGGAACCTCCGCGCGCGTCGGCTCGGTGCGCACCGAAATCCGCGCGCAGGCCACGCCGTCCAGCGTTTCCGCGGCTTCCAGGCGATACTGCTGCTCGTAGCGCACGGACTGGCCCAGCGCCGGAAAAGCCAGCTCGGCGGGCGCGCTCCAGGTGGCGCCTTCCTCCACCGGGCCCTCCGGGAGCACGCACACCGCGGGCGGCGCGACGGGCGTCTGCTCGCGGTAGCGTCCCTGCGGATCGAGGTGCACGTACGCCACCTGCCGCTGCAATACGACGCCCGCGGCGGCGGCTTCGTCGATCCCTTCCGTGGGGATGGTGACGTACACCACGTGCGCGGACCCGTCCGGCTCCACGTCGAGGACGCGCTGGCGCATGTCGCTCTTCCAGGAAAGCGTGTGCGACGTCCCCGGCTCCCCGCCCTGGGAAACCCGCTGGGTGACCTCGGTATCAAGCGTCTCCCGAGCGCTCTTGCCGGATTCGAATTTCAACTTCAATTCCATGGAATTCATCCCTCGTAGAATTTCGTGCCGGCCAGCGCATCCGGAAGATATTGCTGCTCGACCCAATTCCCGTCAAAATCATGCGGATATTGATATCCGATGCCGTAGCCCTGTTCTTTCATGAGGGCGGTCGGCGCGTTGCGCAGGTGCAGCGGCACCGCCAGCGAGCCGTGTTGCGCCACGGCCTCCCGCGCGGCCCAGAGCGCCTTCGCGCTGGCGTTTGACTTGGGCGCCCGCGCCAGGTAGATGGCCGCTTCGGTGAGCGCGAGGTCGCCCTCCGGAGAGCCCATCACTCCAAATGCCTGGTAGGCGCTCACCGCAACTTGCAGCGCGCGTGGATCCGCCATGCCAATATCCTCGGCGGCCATCGCGATCATGCGGCGGGCCGGCATCAGCGGATCCTCGCCGGCCTCGATGAGGCGCACCAGCCAGTACACCGAGGCGTCAGCGTCGCCGCCGCGCAGGCTCTTGTGCAGCGCGCTCAGCATGTTGAAGCAGGTCTCGCCATCGCGCTCGTAGCGCTGGTAGCGGCCGCCCAGCGCCTCCAGCACCAGCTCGCGGGTGACCTGGCGCCCGGGTGATTTTGGGAGGGTGTCCTTCGCCCCCCCCTGGCCCCCCCGACCCGGTGCCCCGCTGGCGGCCGCGTCCAGCGCGTTCAGCGCCCGCCGCGCGTCCCCGCCGCATCCCCACACCAGGGCGTCGAGCGCGTCGTCGTCGACGGCCACCTCTTCGCCGCCCAGGCCGCGGGGATCGGTGCGGGCGCGCTCGAGCAGGGCGCGCACGTTTTCCGGCTCCAGCGAGGGGAGCACGAGCATGCGGCAGCGCGAAAGCAACGGGCTGATCACCGAGAACGAGGGATTTTCCGTGGTGGCCCCGAGGAGCACGATGGCGCCCGCCTCCACGTAGGGGAGAAACGCGTCCTGCTGCGCCTTGTTGAAACGGTGGATTTCGTCGACGAAAACCACGGTGGGGCGTCCCGTCTCTTGCAGCGTCTCCTGGGCCACGGCGAACACCTGGCGCGCGTCGGCGATCCCGCTGGTGACTGCGGACAGGTAGTACCAGGGCAGTCCCCACTCGGCCACCAGGATGCGCGCGAGGCTTGTCTTCCCGCTGCCGGGAGGCCCCCAGAAAATCAGGGAAACCGCTTCCTTGCGCTCGACGAGGCGCCGCATCAGGGTGCCGTCGCCGACAAGTTTCTCCATCCCCACGAGGTCGTCCAGGCTGCGCGGGCGCATGCGCTCGGCCATCGGGGGACGCTCGGGCGTGGCCACCCCGCCGCCCTGGGCGCGCGGTCTGGCGGGCGCGCGCCTGGGGAGGCCCTCCCCGGTGCGCCGGGTGACCTGGGCCGCGGGAGGCTCCGGTAGTGGCGGGGCGAACTCGGTGCCTTCGAAAAGATCCCCCTGGCCGGGGTCGTCGGACTCGACGGTGTTCATTGAAGGCGACCGATTCGCGGAGCCGCGCGCGTCTCCTATGCAGGGGTCGGCACGGCCGACGCCACCCTCGTTTTTAACGGCCCGCCGCGCGGCCTGGTTCCATGGGTTTTACCGCATGGCAGGATACGATTTCTGAAGGATGGTAAACCCGGCTTCCTGGAAGGTTTCACGTGGCGGAGAACAACTGGGATGTCATCGTGGTGGGCGGCGGCCACAACGGGCTGATCGCGGCCAATTACCTGGCGCGCGCCGGGCTGTCCGTGCTGCTGCTGGAGCGTCGCGACGTGGTGGGCGGCGCCTGCGTAACCGAGGAGATCCATCCCGGCGTGCGCGCCTCGACCGGCGCCATCATGGTGAGCCTGCTGTCGCCGCAGGTGATGGAGGACCTGGCGCTTGCCGAGCGCGGCCTGACGTTGAACGTGCGCGAGGTGGCCACGTTCGCCCCCTTGCCTGACGGCAACCACGTGCTGCTCTGGAACGACGCGAAACGCACCCTTCACGAAATTGGCCGCCACTCGCCGCGGGACGCGGACGGCTACCTGCGCTTCCAGCAATTTCTCGATCGCATGGCGCAGCGGCTGGAACCCTGGTGGATGCGCAACCCGCCCTCCATGGAAGAACTGGCGCGTGCCTTCTCCGGCAGCGAGGGGGAGTGGCTGCTGCGCGCGCTGCTGTTCAGCAACGTCGAGGAATTGATGGACGAGTTTTTCGAGTCGCCGGCGCTCAAGGCGGTGATCGGCGCCGATGGCGTCATCGGGGCGTTTGCCGGCCCGCGCACGCCGGGCACCTCTTACGTCCTCATCCACCACGCCATGGGTTGCGCCACCGGAGCGCGCGGCGTCTGGGCGCACGTCCGCGGCGGCATGGGGAGCGTGACCCGCCTGCTGGCCGAAGATGCGGTCGAGCAGGGCGTCACCATCCGCAGCGGGACGCCAGTCGGTTCCATCGACGTGGAGAACGGCCGCGTGATCGGGGTGACGCTGACCGACGGAGAGACGTTGCGGGCCACCACCGTGCTGTCCGGCGCGGATCCGCGCACGACATTCCTGCGACTGGTGTCCCGCGAGCATCTGTCGGCGAATTTCGTATCGCGGCTCGAGCGGTTTCGCATGTTCGGCTTCTGCATGAAAATCGACCTTGTGCTGCGCGAGTTGCCGAGTTTTGAGTGCCTGCCGGGCACCGAGCCGGCCCCGCATCATCACGGCGTCATCTTGATCGCGCCCAGCATCGACTACATGCACCAGGCTTACGGCGACGGGCGCGTGGGGCGCTTCAGCGCGAATCCCATTATCCAGGCGGTGATCCCCACCCTCGACGACGACACCCTCGCGCCGCCCGGCCTCCACGTGATGTCGATGATCGTGCAATTCGCCCCCTACCACCTCGCAGAGGGCAACTGGGCCGAAGTCGGCCCGCGCGCCGCGGACCGGGTCATTGAGATCATGGCGAAATATGCGCCGAACCTGCCGGACGCCATCGTGGCGCGTCACGTGCAGACCCCCGCCGACCTGGAGGATCGCTTCGGGCTCGCCTGGGGCCATCCGTTCCACGGGGAAATTCGTCCCGGCTACATTTTTTCGTTCCGGCCGGTCCCCGGCTGGTCGCACTATCGCTCGCCCATCCAGGGATTGTACCTGTGCGGCGCAGGCTCACACCCGGGCGGCGGCGTGTCCGGAGTCCCCGGGCGCAACGCCGCGTATGCGGTCCTGGACGATCTGAGCGAGTTCATCGTGGGGGTTTAGATGAGGATATTCGCACTCTGCCTGGCACTCGTATTGCAGGCGTGGCCGGCGGTTGCGCGGCCGCTCTATCTCGATGCGAAATCCCCCGTGGAGGCGCGCGTGCAAGATCTGCTGTCGCGCATGACGCTCGAGGAAAAGATCGGGCAGATGACCCAGCTCAATTATTCCGCCATCAACTCCACCGGCAAGGAAGACGCGGTGGACGTGGACGAGAAAAAGCTGCGCGCCGTCATCCGCAATTTTCACGTGGGCTCCTTCCTCAACGGCTTCGCCGTGCCGCCCGCGCAGTGGGCGGATTACTACGCCACCCTGCAGCGCATCAACCTGGAGGAGTCGCGCCTCAAGATCCCCATCGTCTACGGGATCGATCACGTCCACGGGACCAACTACATCACCGGCGGCACGGTATTTCCGCAGAATCTCAACATGGCGGCCACCTTCAACGATTCCCTGGCGGCCGCGGAAGGCCGCATCACCGCGCTGGAGTCGGCGGACCTGGGACATGCCTGGGATTTCGCGCCGATTCTGGACGTCGGCATCAACCCGTACTGGTCGCGGCTTTACGAAACTTTCGGTGAGGAGCCCCTGGTCGGCGCGCGCATGGGCGCCGCCTTCATCCGCGCGCTGCAGGACGCGCCGGAGATTGCCCCTTATCGAGTGGCCGGCACGGCCAAGCACTTTATCGGATATTCCAATCCGTCCAGCGGACACGATCGCACCCCGGCCCAGATTCCCGACCAGTTTCTTCAAGAGTTCTGGGTGCCCGCTTTCCGCGCCGCCATCGAAGCCGGCGTGAAGACGGTCATGATCAACTCCGGCGAGGTCAACGGAGTGCCGGTGCACACTTCGCGGCGGCTGCTTGTGGAACTGCTCCGGGATCAGCTGGGCTTCACCGGCGTGGCGGTGACCGACTGGGAGGACATCCTCAAGCTGGTCAACCACCACCGGGTGGCCGCCGACGAGAGAGAGGCCACCCGGCTGGCCGTGGACGCCGGCATCGACATGGCCATGACCCCATTCACCACCGATTTCTGCGTCCACTTGAAGTCGCTCGTGCGCGAGGGCGCCATCTCCCCGGCGCGCATTGACGAGTCGGTGGCGCGCATTCTCCGCTTGAAATTCGACCTGGGGCTGTTTGAGCACCCATATCCGCGCACCAATCGATTCCCGCGCATCGGCGCCGCCGACCACCGCATGGCGGCATTGCAGGCGGCGCGCGAGTCCATCGTGCTGCTGGAGAATCGCGGGGCGCTGCCGCTGTCTGACCAGGCGCAGGCGATTCTGGTCATCGGGCCGGCCGCGGAGTCAAAGCGCAACGTAAACGGCGGCTGGACGCTGGGCTGGATGGGGCGGCCGGAACCGGAATATCCTCACAGCATGCCGACGGTTCGTGAAGCGTTGAAACGGGCCTTTCCGCACGCCTCGGTGCGAAGCGCGAGCAACCCGAGCGCCGACGAGATGCGCGCGGCGGACGTCATCGTGGCCGCGATGGGTGAGGAGCCGTACGCGGAGGGGCCCGGCAATATTGACGACCTCTCGCTGCCCTGGCAGCAACACGCTTTGCTGCGCGCGGCCGCGGACAGCGGTCGGCCGGTGGTGCTGGTGCTTTTCGAGGGGCGCCCGCGGATCGTTTCCGGAATTTCCGATCGCATGGCCGCCGTGGTTTTTGCCGGGCTGCCCGGCTTCGAAGGACCCACCGCGGTTGCCGAAGTGCTCAGTGGAAAGGTCAATCCCAGCGGGCGGCTGCCGTTTTCCTATCCGCGCACGGTGGGCCACGTGGTGCCCTTTCACCACAAGCCCTCCGACAAGTCGGGGGCGCAGTATCCCTTCGGGAGCGGGCTCTCGTACACGAAATTCGAGTATTCCGGCCTCAGTCTCAGTGCCGAGCGGCTGCGGCCCTCCGCGGAAATCACGGCCACCGTAACGGTGAAGAATGCGGGGCGCGTGGCCGGCCAGGAGAGCGTGCTCTGGTATCTGACCGACGAGGTGGGCCGCGTCACGCGCCCGGTGAGGCGCCTGGGCCACTACGAGAAGATCACCCTGCAGCCCGGGCAGTCGACGCAAGTGAAATTCCGCATCGTTCCCCGGGAGGCGCTGGCCTATCCCGACGAGCGGGGGCGCAAGGTGCTGGAGCCGGGCGCGTTTACGCTGCGCGTGGGAAATCAAGCCGCGCGATTTTTCCTGGACGGCGAATGATGCGACGGGTCCTCGTCGTCTGTCTCGTCGTGGCACTTCTTACCATGGGTGCGGAGGCGGCACAGCGGCTTGCCACCGTGAAGGGACGCCAGATCATCGGCGCGGACGGTCGGCCGATTCTCCTGCGGGGAATATCTCTGGGCAACTGGCTCTTGCCGGAAGGCTATATGTTCCACTTCGAAAAGGCGGTCTCCCCGCGCCTGATCGAGGACGCCTTCACCGAGCTGGTGGGGCCTGACCAGATGCGCCAATTCTGGCGCACCTGGCGGCAGCGCTACGTAACGCGCGCGGACGTGCAATTGCTCAAGCGGCTCGGCTTCAATTCCCTCCGCGTGCCGTTCTCGTACAAGGTGCTCACCCCGGAAGAATATCCCGAGGTCTGGCTGGACGAAGGTTTCACCTGCCTGGACAAGGTCATCGCCTGGGCTCGGGAAGCCGACATGCTGGTCATCCTGGACATGCACGCGGCGCCCGGCGGGCAGACCGGCGACAATATCGACGACTCCTGGGGACATCCCTGGCTGTACGAGAGCGAGGAAAACCAGGCGCGCACGGTGGCCATCTGGCAGCGGCTCGCGCGCCGCTACCGGGACAATCCAACGGTGCTCGGCTACGAGCTGCTCAACGAGCCGATCGCGCACTTCACCGACAAGAACCGCTTCAACCCGATGCTGGAGCCGCTCTATCGCCGCATCACCAGCGCCATTCGGGTCGAGGACCCCGACCACTTGATTTTTCTCGGCGGCGCGCAGTGGAATACGAATTTCGCGGTGTTCGGCGCACCCTTCGATGCGAAGGCGGTGTACACGTTTCACCGCTACTGGGCCAGCAACGACGAGGCCGGCATCGCGGACTTTCTGCGTTTTCGCGAAAAATATGAGGTGCCGCTGTGGATGGGCGAGTCCGGGGAAAACACCGACGCCTGGATCGGCGGGTTTCGCGCCACCCTTGAAAAGGCCGACGTGGGCTGGGCGTTCTGGCCGTACAAGAAAATGGACGCGACCTCGTGCGTGGCCTCTTTCGAGCGGCCGCCGCACTGGGCCGAGATCGTCCGCTACGCCGACACCATGCGGGGCGGCACCTTCGAGGAAAAGCGCAAGGCGCGCCCTGGCGTGGCGGTCGCCCGGGAAGCGCTCTACGCGCTGCTGCGCAATATCGAACTGGATCGCTGCCGGGTCAATAAGGGATTTGTCGAGGCGCTCGGCCTCAAAGTGCCTTGATAGGAGTCTCCGCGAAAGCCGTTCCATCCAGACCCGAAGGAGGTGCCGCATGAGGGAGTTTGTCGGTTGCGCGCTGAGGGGCGCGGCCGTGGGACTGGCGGCCGGCGGCCTGCTGGTTTCCACGAGCGTCACCGCGCGGCCACGCACCATTTCCCAAGCGCGGCTCAACCGCCCCGCGGTGAGCGCCCAAAGAATCGAAGTGGTCAACGACGACGGCCGCGCGGTGGTGATTTTTGAATCCGCCGACGACGGCGGCGCGCGGATTTCGCTGGTCGACAAGCGCGGCGTGGCGCGCGGCGTGCTGTCCGCGGCCGGGCTTTCCTTGAGCGGCGGCGGCAAGGTCGAGACGGCGAGCGGAAAGCTCACCCTGACCGACGTGCCGCAACTGCAATTGTACACCACCTATGGCAGCGAGAGCCGCGACACGATCACGCTCGCTCCCGGGCGCTCGCCTTCGCTTCAGATCGTCGGCGGCGCCACTTTTCAGGCGCCATAAAGGAGAATTGCCATGAATCTATTTTCGCGCTATGCCATCCAGGGCGTGTTCGCCGGACTGGGCCTGGGTGCAATGCTCCTGGTGGGCGGCGTCAAGGCCGCCGATATACCGTCCTTTGACACGGTGCGCACCGCAAAGCTGGAAATCAACAACAAGAAGGGCGTCGCGGCGGTGATCACGGCAACGGCCAACGACGATCAGTCGGGCCGTCTCACGGTGGCCGATGCGGACGGACGTGCGCCTCACGCTGTCCGCGCTCTCCACGCAGACCGGACTGGTGATGGAGCGTGACGGCCAGCGCGCCATGTTCGTGATGTACCCGAACGGCCCGCGGCTCGCGCTGTACGGCGTGAAGGGCACCATCGCGTCAATCAGCGTCATCGACAACAAGCCGGAACTGCGCGCCCAGAATGCGTCCGGCGGGGTCTGGCACGCGCCGTAGAAGCTGCTCGGGCCTCAGGCGGAAAGCTTCTTCTCGATAGCCTCCACGCGCTTCTCCAGGTCGGTAGTTAGGAACGCTACTTGACCTGATCGGCCTTCGGCGAGCGCCTGGGCACGCGCAGCTGTCCGATGACCACGGCGTCGTCCTCGGTTTTCACGGATGCGTCCGGCGTGGGCAGCGAATTGATCCCGCGCGCCACCAGCAGCACTTCCTCTCGTCCGCGGGCTGCTTTGATCTGCGGCTCCAGGCTGCGGATCTGCGCGCTGTCGCTGGCCACGTCCCGCTCTTCGCGGCGCAGTTGCTGCTCGTAATATTTCCAGTCCTGGGAGAGACTGTTGATCTCCGGACGCATTTCCCGCAATTTTCGCCGGGTATATTCGGTGCCCAGGAATGCCGCGCCGAGCACCGTCAGGGTGGCGCCGGTGACGCACAACGCGACCACCGGCGCGAAAGTCAAAAGCCCCGGCCCGAGGCCCAGCATGCCGCCGGAAGCCAGCCCGGAATACCGCGAGATATCGTTGAGCTTGATGAGCCGCGCTTCTTCGGTGTAGAGCGGCTGCATCTTGTGGTAGATCTCGTTGCAGCGCTCGGTGTGGCGCGCGCACTCGCGCTGTCCGGCCTTGCGGTGAGTCTCAAGTAATTCCACGCGGTCCTCGAAACCTTTGATTTCAGCCTGCACCTGGGCCAACTGCCGATCGACGTCGGCCGGCGGCGGGGTAGGAGTGACTGCGCTCAACACGTTCATTACTGGTTTCCTTCCTTGCGCACGGGCACCTTGACGCCGTTCGCGATGACAAATTCTTCCCGGCGCTCAACGCCGCCCACTTCGTCCTGGCGCCGCTTGAGGTCGCCTTGTCCCAGGTCGATGTCCCAGGCGGGAAACAGCCGCGCGAGGCGCGCGTTGGGGCCGTCGGCGATCCACACCTCGCGGCCGTCCACGGACCACTGCGGCTCGCGCGCGGGGCTCATCCCGATGGTGGCGTGCTGGCCGCTGCGGCGCTCCAGGATGAGGTTCTGCACGCGGTCCGCGGACACGGGGATTTGCAGCAGCACCGCGCGACCATCCGGGGACACCGTGGCGCGCGCCGCCGCCGTCCCCCAGCGATCCACCAGCAAACGCGCCTCGTCCGGGTTGAGCGCGGGCATCCGTTGCATGGCCTCACGGCAGCGCGCCTCGTATGCGTCGGGATCGATCTCCCGCTGCGACACGAATTGAAAGCCGCCCTTGCAGTCGGAAATGAGATACGTGCCGCTGCTCGTTTCAATGGCCAGCCGACCGTCGGAGAGAAACTCCAGGTCGCGCCCGCGGGTGGGGACGCCCTCCATGGAAGGCAGCTCCGTCCAAGAGTTGCGGGCATTTTTTGCCCCCAGCGTGGGGCTGACGTGGATGTGCGACTCGTCGGTCATGAACGCGATCTCGTCGCCATTGTCGGAGAGGTCCGCGGCCACGATGGGGTGTCCGGTGCCAATGGTCGACGAGGATAGCAGCCGCCGCACGCCGCCCAGCAGGCCGGTGCTGGCGTGGGTGACTTCCACGCTGGTGCGCTCGTTCAGCGTGCGGATGGTGGCCAGCCGGGTGCCGTCGTCGGACAGCGTTGGACGAGAAGGAGCACCGTCACGGTTGGGCTCGGCAACCACGGTCTCGCGGCCGTCCTCGCGCAGCACGACGGTGTCGCCCTTCGTCTCGACCTCGCGGCCGCCGCCCGCGGCGTCCCGCTCCGGGAACGCGAACGCGCGCCGCATGCGGGCGGCGTCGGCGGGCGCGAGGGTGGCGGGCTGCAAGGTGGACATATTCCTCCACCTGCAATTGTAGCCCGGGGCCTCGGCAAGTGATGGCCGGGATGTTAAATCATGCGCGCCAGGAGCCAGATCAGCAGCGCGAAGACCGCGGCGGTGCGGGCGCAGCCTTCGGTCTGGCGCCGCACGCCGCTGCTCGCCGCGAGCCGGTCCACGTACTCCTTTGCCTCCTTGAGCCCGGCCTGGGGATGCGCTTCGCGGTAGCGCTTGACGGCGTCAATCATGCGGTTCTGCTGGATGAGCCAGCGCAGGTCCTCATCGAGCTTGAGAGGCCGGCGGGGCGCGTCGACCTGGGCCGGCATCTCGCCGCGCTCCATCGCCTCCACCGCGTCCTTGGCATCCTTCAAGCTGGCGCCGGTCAGCTCGCGATAGATCTTGATGGCCATGATCTTTTGCCCCGCCTGAAGCTGGCGGCGGACTTCAGCAAAACCGTCCATTCGGGGAAGTTCCGCACTCGTGCCCGGGTCCCCTACGGGGGATGCCTCGCATGCCGGGCCATTTCGCGGCCAGCGCGGAAGGGATGCTGCGGCTCGTCCGCCAACGCCTCGCCGGGCTCACCCCGCCCGGCCGTGGTAGGCGGCGCGGTGACTCTTCTGAAATCAGAACAGCAAGAAAAGGGAGATTGCCTGAGCGCATGTCCACTGCATATATTCTCGACGCGGTCCGCACCCCGCGCGGCCGCGGCAAGGCCGGCAAAGGCGCGCTGAGCGCCATCCATCCGCAAGAACTGCTTGCCCAGACGCTGAACCGCCTCGTGCAGAAGGCCGGCGTCGACCAGAAAAACGTTGAAGACGTGGTCGTGGGATGCGTTTCCCAGGCCGCCGAGCAGGGCGCCAACATCGCGCGCAACGCCATCCTGGCCGCGGAATGGCCGGAGGTCGTCACCGGCGTGACGCTCAACCGCTTCTGCGGCTCTGGCCTGCAGGCCGTCTCGTTCGCCGCGATGGGCGTGATGAGCGGGATGCAGCACCTCGCGGTGGGCGGCG
>VGFD01000044.1 GCA_016868975.1 Armatimonadota bacterium
CCTCTTATCGCGACGGTCCGCGGTAACGTCCGTTAACGAGATGTGAACTTCTGACCAAGTGGTCATCAAGACGAGCCCATTGCAGGTCCAATCGATTCCTATCGTCCATCACGTGCTGGAGCGTCTCGGGTTTTCCCGAATCGTGCAGAGGGGACTCCGTGATCCTGACGGAGTGGCCGCGGGGGACTCCGTGATTCTGACGGAGTGGCCGCGGGGGACTCCGTGATCTTGACGGAGTGGCCGCGGGGGACTCCGTGATCCGATGGTGGCCTGCCTCGCTCAGGCAGCATTTGCGGTCCACTAAGAATTCCTGGACGGTCGTGGGCTCCGACGGCGGTTCTTGCTTGCGCCGACTGCCACGCGACCGGTTGCTGCAACGACCCAGCTCACCCCGTGCTCGTCCGGGTCGGGAACGTGAACCGATAGACCCGCCATGAAGTCAAGAGCCTGCACGCGCCGGGCGCGGCCCTGGAAGTCCGCGTGGATCCCGCGCGCAGCCGCCAGTCCGGGGGCACCGGCCTGGGACTGTCCATGGTGCGGGTGCTCGTGGAGGGTCACGGCGGGACGGTACGCGCGGCCCGGGCCATCCCCCGCGGCGCGCGCTTCGAGGTCACCCTGCCGGCAGCAGGGACCTGAGGCTTTCGCGGGGCGGCGGCTCGGGCCACATGGGGGCGATGCGGCCGAGGAAATGGCCGCGAACCTTGTCGCGAAAGTAGCGCTCGTGATCCCACTCGGTCTCGGCCATGCGAAGCAGGGAATCGACCAGCTCGGGATGGTCGGCGGCGAGCGCATAAGCGGCGGCGTCCAGGTACTCCTGGATGTTCTGGCGCTCCAGGCGGCCGGCGCCGTACATGGGCAGAAACCACCCGCTCACGTGGCAGAGCGCACCCAACACGCGCCCGATGAGGCCCATGCGAAACTCGCGCGCGGGCGTGGGGCGGCTGCCGAGCGCCGCCAGCATGTCCCCGATGAGCGCGCGGTGGTGCCACTCCTCTTTCTCGATGCGGCGAATCTCGTCACGCTCAGCGACGTCACGCACCGAGGCGTGGTGCCCGCGGTAGGCGTAGGCCGCCGCCGCCTCGCCGGAGTAGGCGCGCTGCAGTTGCAAGATGAGTGCCGCGCGGGGATTTCCGTTCACCGCCGCGGTGTTTCCGCGGCCCTATCGGGAGGGCCTCCCAAACCGTGCAGAATGGGGATCTCGCTGGCCCGCACGCAGTCGCTCAACGACAGCCCCCTGCTCATCGAAGCGCTGGCCTAGGGCGCAGATGCGCGGCGCCAGCGGGACCGCCGCGGTGGCGGACCTCGACGACGTCGTGACGGCACTGTAAGAGATTTTTCAGGCCGGGCCGCTATCCTCGGGGTATATGATTGCGCCCGACATGCGCTCCGTGGAGAGCCGCTTTACCGATTTGAAGCGCCGCCACGACGCGCTTGAGGGCTCCATCCATGAAGCGGAGGCGCAGCTCGGCTCCATCGACACGCGCGTGGCCGAGGCGCACAGCGAGATCGCCGAGATCTACCAGCGCGACAAGACTTTCAGCAAGTGGATGAACGTCACCAACTGGGCCGGCAAGACCATGGCCGCCGGCGTCGTGGTGGGCCTGGGGACCATCAGCGCAAATCCGCTGATGGGCGCGGCGGCCATGTTCGGCGGACTGGCCGGTTTCTGCGTGTGCTATGTGATCCAGATGAAGGCACGCGTGCGGCACGCGGAGATCACCGCCGGCGCGCGTCCCCTCGACGCCCTGGTCGATGAACTCACCGCGCGGCGCGGGCCCATCGCCGACAGCCATCGATTCCACGCGGCCGAATTGCAAGCCGTCGACCGCGAGATGAAAGAGGTGGAGGGCCGCCTGCAAGTGATGCGCATGGCCCGCCAGGCGGCGCCGGGCGGAAAAGTGGAGCTCGACACCGAGCAGGTGCGCATCAACGGGATTCGGTTGCCCCGGAAGGCAAGCGTTTAGCGGAAACCCACCGCGGTACGCTTCCGCGTCACCTCGGACACCAGCGGCGACGCCGAGGCGTTCGTGCACGAGATCCAGTTCCTGGAGCAAGAGGCGGGCATCTCCGTCCTCTGGTCGGCGAGGCCACCGCGAAGGCCACCCGGCAGACGAAGGTCGCGCCGGTGATGGTCCGCTACGCCTGAGGCTTGTCGTCCGTGATGGCCGTGCCATCGCCGCTCTGCTGGGCACGCGGGGGACGTTTGGCGATGCGGATGCCGCCCACCACAATGGCGCCCTCCTCGACCTTGACCTCCGCGGCCGGGGGCTTTGGAGCGTCCGCCGGTTTCGGCTGCAGCGCGTCGGCCATCTTCTTGATCTCGTCCATGTTCTTCTCGTCACGCACGGCGTCGCGCTTTGCCTGCTCGGCGCGGACGGCTTCCATTACCGTGTCGAAGCCCTCGCGCAAGACTTCGGTGGCGTAGCGATCCGGGTCGCGGCTGCCGGTGAGGCGTCCGATGAGCCCCGGTCCGCTCTGCGCCTTGCGAATCACCTTCGCGGCGGCGATGCGCACGCTCTCGTCCCTGGTGGCCGACGCCATGTCGGAAATCACGATTTCCCCCATGCTGCGCGCATTCACCGGGTCGCGCGTCGCGGAAAGGCACGCCTTGCCGAAATCCGCGAGGACCGCCTCCGGGCTTCCCTGCACGCCGGTCAGCAGCGTGTCGAAAGCCACCCGTTGCACCGTGATGCGATCATAGTCCGACGCCCGGGCGTCGCTCACGCGGTGCGCGGAGGCCGCCACCAGTTGATCCTCGGCGCGAATGACCTCGGTGGCGACGGACTGCAGCACTGAAGATCCGAGCCTCGCCCCCTCAATTTCCTGCCCGGGGATTTCCAGCAAACCCTTGCCGTATTCTGCAAGCACTTTCGTGCTGGGATTGCCGGCGGCCGTGGCCAGCACCGCATAAGCGGTCTCCTGCGCGGCTTTGCCGACCGCGTGGGTCAATTCCATGCCGGACGCATCGTAAGCGGCCTTCGCCAGCGTCGCCACGCTGGGATCCCTGGCAAATCCAGAGAGTCCCTGGAGGACCGTGTAGCCGACGGAGCGGGCATTCCCGGCGTCCGAGATGGCCGCCGCCGCATCCCGACCGAAGCGGATGAGCGCGGCGTCGACACCGCCATCCACGCCCCCGGAAAGCTGGGTGAGCGCGGCCTTTTGCGCCGCGAAGCCGCTGGCCTGCTTGAGCGGCTGCGCGCAAGCGGACTTCGCGGTGGCCGCCAGAACCTTCTCGGAGTCGCTGGTCGTCAGGTCCGCGATGGCGCCCAGCGCCACGTGGGCTATGGCGCGCTGATCGGCCTCGCGGGTCAAGTCTCCGACCGCCCGCAGGGCGGCTGAGGCGAGGACGGGCCCCAGCGGTCCCTGGATGCCATCGACGATGGCCTGCAGCGCGATGCGCTGGGCGGTGGCGATGGCGCCGAGCGGAAGGCTGCGCTCTCCGACGCGCTTCGCGAAGGTGGCCAGGGCGCGATCCGCCTCGCTGGCGTCGGTGCGCCCCACCAGGTCCTCCAGGACCGGCGCGACGGCGGCACCCCCGCTGCCGTTTGACTGCGCGGCCGCGACGGCGTTCAGCGCGTCACGGGCGGGCGCCGCGATGGGACGGTTGGGATTGGTGGAGATCATGAGGCCGCTCCTCGGGATTGCATCATTCCGAGGGTATCAGAGCGGCCCCGAAAAGACCTGAATCAACCAGGCAGAACGCTCTTGAGACACTGGGCGACCAGGGCGGACTGGCTCATCTTTTGCTCTTTCGCGGCCTTCTTGATTCCCATGGCAATGGACTCAGGCAGGTAGAATTTGGTCTGCACGATCCGATCGGCTGGCAGTCCCCTGAGGACTTCTCGCAATACGCGTTGTACAACGGAGCCCTGATCAGTATCAATCGCCACACTGAGGTCGAAACGGAATTTCCCGTCTGGCCCTTGGTGAAGATGCCGAATGGAGAAATCTTCTCCGATCTCCTTGAGTCTCGCGTTGATCTGTTTCTCCAGTGAGCGAAACGATGTTGATGTCACTCTGGCAACTGGCATAGGTTACTCACTCCCTCGCAGTAGTGTAAAGGATGATCAGACCTTCTCTGGTCTCATACGCCATGGCGTCCTGGTCCAACGCCATGCCCATCTCGACCAGCAACTCTTCTCCCCTTTCGGTAAATGTCTTCAGTTGTTCCATCGAGCAGTAGCAGCGGATGATGAGGCACCCTTCCGTGACCACCTGGAAGCTGTCCGCAGCAAGATCGTACTCTCCGCGCCACAGACCTTCCACCTGATCTTTCTCCATCCCGATGATACCGAGGTCATTGAGCAGAAACCGCTTGAGGCGTTGAATCCATTGCTGCCGCCGCCGGTCGGGCAGTATGCGGCCCCGCCGGTCGCGCGTCGGGACACGTATCGCAATGAACTCGGGAAGAACTTCTCTTCTGGCCATTTCACCTCACGATTGCAGTACCATGGTGATAGTACCATATCTGGATAGTACTACAATGCTGGGCGAAGGTAAAGTTGTCCCGGACACTCTGGTGTAAAGCCGACGCATAGGAACCGACCATTGGACGTAACGTCGAGGCTGCGGGCATCCGACGGGGTCGACGCGATGGGCGATCCGGGCAGGACCTGCAGAGCGCCATCCGCCTGGATAGCGAACGCGGGCACGCTGCCAAAGTTTGCGCCCGCTTGCAGCCGGATTCAGTGCTGCCGGGCGGGGGTCTTGCCCGCAAGGTGAAAGCGCCGAAATGGTGGTATATACATTCCCTCGTGCAGTAACAAATACTGCTAAAACTCGATTGGAGGCCACCGATGGCAACCACAACGCACGTACCCCATATTTCGCTCGAAGACCTCAAGACCCGCCTGGAGCGCAAGGAGCGCCTGACCCTGGTCAACACCCTGAGCGAGGAGTGGGTGAAAAAGACGGCCGGCGCACGCATCCCTGGCTCGCACTGGATCTCGGTGGACGAGGTGGAAGCCCGCTTCCCGCTCCTGTTCGCGAAGAACGAGCCCATCGTGACCTACTGCGGCGGCCCGCAGTGCCCGTCCAGCGTACAGGCGGCCGAGAAGCTGATTGCCCTGGGCTACACCAACGTTTTCGCCTTCGAGGGCGGCCTCAAGGAGTGGAAGGAAGCCGGGCTTGCCCTCCACACCAACGAGGACCTCAAGGCTTCCGAGATCGCGAAGGACGCCAGCGCCTGCGCGGCCGGCAGCGACGCCTGCGGCGCGTAAGCCCCGATGAAGGGCGCCCCAAATGGGGCGCTTTTCATTTTTCCGTGAAACTGGTACACTGGCCTCGTGGCCATCTCACCGGTGTTTGGCATCGTCTCGTCCGGCCTCGCCTTCGAGACGAAGCGCCTGGAAGTGTCCGCCAACAACGTCGCCAACGTCACGACGCCGGGCTTCGTGCCCTCGCAGGTCGTCGGCCAGGAGGCGCCCGGCGGCGGCGTCAGCGGCTTCGTGCAGCCGCTCACCGGAAATTTCGCGTTCGATCCCATCTTCACCGAGGCGCTCCCCTCCGGCACCAGCCTCATCCAGGAAGCCGCCACCCAGATCACCGCACTGGCCGCCTATAAGGCGCAGATCGCCGTGTTCCGCACCGAGGACGAGATCCTCAACTCCGTCGTCAACATGCGTACTTGAACGAAGTCTTCGGCTCCTTTGACGGCGTGGTCAGCGTCGCGCCGCTCGGCCATCGTTCCAGGAGCCGCCGAGCCCCCGTCGAAGGAGGGGCGCCCGAGCGTGTTGCCTTATAAACACGCCAGAATGCACTGGAGGCGCTGGCTTCGCCGACCCCTGACATGAACAAGCACAGCCGCGTGCAACAGGCACTGCGGCAATAAGGAGCGCGCGATGTTCAAACTCGTCCTGCTGCGCCACGGGCAAAGCACCTGGAACCTGGAGAACCGTTTCACCGGCTGGACCGACGTGGATCTCACGGAAACCGGCATCCGCGAGGCTGAGAAGTCCGGTGACCTGATGCGGGAGGCCGGCTTCACCTTCGACGCGTGCTACACGTCGCTGTTGAAGCGCGCCATTCGCACGCAGTGGATCGCGCGCGACCGCATGGACCTGCTGTGGATTCCAGTCATCAAGTCTTGGCGTCTCAACGAGCGCCACTACGGCGCGCTGCAGGGCCTCAACAAGGCCGAGACGGCGGCCCAGCACGGCGAGGCGCAGGTGAAGATCTGGCGGCGCTCCTACGACATTCCCCCGCCGTCCCTGGAGGCGAGCGATCCGCGGTTCCCCGGCCACGATCCCCGCTACCAGGGGGTCCAGGGGCTGCCGGTCACCGAGAGCCTCAAAGACACGGTGGCGCGCTTCATGCCGTTCTGGCACGAAGACATCGCTCCCGCGGTGCGCGGCGGCCGCCGCGTGCTCATCACCGCGCACGGCAACAGCCTGCGCGCCCTGGTGAAGTATCTCGACGGGCTCTCCGAACAGGAGGTCCTCGACCTCAACATCCCCACCGGCGTGCCGCTGGTGTACGAGCTTGACGCCGATCTCCATCCGCTGCGCCACTACTACCTTGGGGATCAGGCGGAGATCGAGCGTCAAATGGCGGCGGTCGCCAACCAGGGGAAGGCGAGACCTTAGTGGCGCGCGACACAAGTAGCTTCGCCTTGCGGGTCATCAACTGACCCGGGCGTGTCGCGCGACACGATCAAACCGATTTGGGCGCATCTCGGGCGTCGGCCCGAGGGCGGAAATCCGCCGCTCGCCCGTTGCGGCGCGCCACTCGAGGCTGCTAAAATGGTCGACGCGCGCTTTGCGCAACGAGGAAAGGGGCCGTCAATTCTGTATTCCCGGAGCTTTCTCTTGAGCCTTGCGCTGGCCATCTGCGTGCTCATCCGCGCGCCCTTGCAGGCCGCGCCAAAACCCGCGCCGCCGGCGCCCGCGGTGTTCGTGCCCCCGTCGATGGCGGTGCCCGGGCTCGCCGAGCAGATCAACCGCGGCCTCTGGGCCTACTACCAGGGCAAATACGAAACGGCCGTGGGGGCCTTCCAGGAAGCCGTGCGCATCGCGCCGGAGTGCGGCCTGGCGTATTATGAGCTGAGCCGCGCCCTGCTGAAAGCAGGCAAGACGCCGGAGGCGCGCAATGCGTCGGCTCGCGCCCAGGCCCTGTCGAATGCCGCGGACGATCGCGAGCAGCGGCTCATCTACGCGTGGGCCTCCCACATCAAGGGGCTGGACGCCACCACCGACGCCGCGCGCAAGGAGGAGCTGGATCGCGAGCAGGCCGTCCTCGACTACGCCATTGCGGTGTATCCCGACGACGCGGAATTATACGTGGTGCGCTCGGAGTCCGCGGAAAATCCGCTGCGCGCCGCCCCCTACGTGATGGCCGCGCTTTCCCTGCAACCGGCCCATCCAGTGAAGGCCACCTGGCGGAAGCCGGCACCCCCTCCCCTGCCCGCCAGCCTCCCCAAGATTACCGAGATCAAGCTGCTCAACAAGCCAGCCGAAATTCCAACGCTTTTTGACGGCCTGGGAAATCTCGAGTACAAGATCACCACTGCCAGCCCGGAAGCGCAAAAGTATTTCGAGCAGGGCATGCGCCTCTGGCACTCCTACGTGCAGCCCAGCAACGTGCGCAATTCCGCGGCGCGCTGCTTCCACTACGCCACCACCCTGGACAACCGCTGCGCGATGGCGTGGTGGGGGCTCAGCTTCAGCCTCACCAAAGACGATGCGTTCAAGCCGATGGACGCCGCGCGCAACGCGTATGCAATCGCCATGGCGCTGGGCACGGATAAAGAGAAGCGGATGGCCGCCGCGCGCCTGCTCGACACCCTGGGTCCGACAGCGCGCGAGCAATTTTTGGATACACTCGACGGCGCCCTCATTGCTTATCCAGATGACGTGGAACTCTGGATCTGGCGCGGAAAAGTCTATGGCGACTACGGACACACCGAATCCTCCACCAAGGTGCAGGTCCTGGCCGGCATACCGTTCCAGCTTCACGCCCAGCGCGCCCACCCGGAGCACCCGGCGCCCAATCATGAATTGATCCACGGCTACGAAGCCATCGTCCGCCCCGCCCTGGGCTGGAAGTACACCGTGATGTTCCGTCGCGCGGCGCCCAACATGCCGCACGCCCATCACATGCAGGCCCACCTGGCCATGCGCCTGGGCCGCTGGGACGACGCCATCGACGCGACCCGCACCACCCACCAGCGCTCCCTCCAGGGGTTTCCGGAACTCAGCCCGGGCCATCACCTGTCGGTGCTCGCGCTTGCGCTCGGACACCAGGGACGTTTCATCGACGCTGAGCGCGAGACCGCCCCGGTCGCGCACGACATTTCCTACGCCCGCATGCTGCGCATGAAAGACGACCCGGCCGGGCTGGCCACCTGGGTGCAGCGCCACGCGCAGCACCAGACCGGCGACTCGGTCTACGTGGCCGCCGTGCTGAAGATCGGGCAGAACGACCTGGCAGGCGCCGCCAGCCTGCTCAAGGTCCTGGAAGAGGCGGTAAAAAACCGCAAGGCCAGCTATTATCAATTCCGCGAGGTGCAGGGGCGCCTGCTCATCGCTTCTGGAAAGGTGGATGAGGGGTTGCGGGTCTTCCGCGAGACCGCGAAACTGGCCGTGAACGACGCGGCGCTTCACCAGTTCGGCGGCGGCGGGTATTTTCTCGAGATCTGGGGTGAGCAGGCGCTGCTGTGCGGAAAATTGCAGGAAGCGCACCTGGCGTTTCTGGAGGCCATGGCGCACGACCACGGCAGCGTGATTGGCGCGCTCGGCCTGCAGGTGGTCAACGAGCGCCTGGGACGGCCCGACATGGTAACGCACTACGCCGCCCGGGCCTCGGAAATCTGGAAGGACGCCGATCCGGGCGCGCTCGACCGCCAACTCCAGCGCCTTCGCAAATCCGCAGCGGCGGCAGCCAGCAATTGAGGATCAAAATGAGATCGTTCGCAGCGCTGCTGATCACGCTCTGTCTCGCAACCGTCGCGCTGGCCGCCGAGCCGCGCTCCGGACTCCAGGTTGGCGACGACGTTCTTCCCTTTACCAGCAACGTGGTCACCGGCCCCAACCGCGGACAGCAGCACTGCTACGTCTGCGAGTTGAAAGCCGACCAGCCCGCCATCCTGGTGTTCGCGCGCGGCACCGACCCGGCGACCGCGAAGCTGATGGTTGGCCTGCGCGACACCGTGCGCCGCCACGCCGGAGCCAACCTGTTCGGCTGGTTCGTGTTTCTGGGTGGAAAATCCACCGCGGCCCAGCTCGAGCTGGAAAAAACCGCTGAAGCGTTTACCCGCAAAAACGCCGCTACCCGGCTGGCGGTCACCTACCTGGGCGATCCGGCTGGCCCGCCAGGCTATCGCATTGCCCCGGATGCGGTCGTCACCCTCCTCATGTTTCGTGGGGGCCTGCAGGGACACGTGCTGGCAAACAAAGCCTACAGCACCGCAACCTGGAACATGAAGGCCGCCCAGGAAGCACTCAGCGACCTCACTCCGCTCGCGCTTCGCTGAGCGGCCAGAGATTTTTTCAACCTGCGTCTACCACGGGCCCAGTGGATTAGAGGGTCGGCGCCTTGAAGGAGTGGCGCTCCGCGCTGTGCAACAGCCTCCAGCAGTGCCGCTTCTGTCGCCCTCCACCGTCGGCCTCACCATGTACGAAACCGCGCTCGCCCAGTTGGACGACGTGGCCGGCCGGCTGCGGCTCGATCCTGACCTGCACGCATTTCTACGCGTCCCCAAGCGGGAGTTGACGGTCACCTTCCCGGTCCGCACGGATGACGGCACGCTGCGCATGTTCACCGGCTATCGCGTGCAGCACACCCTGGCGATGGGCCCGGTGAAGGGCGGCATCCGCTTCGATGAGGGTCTCTCCCTGGACGTGGTGCGCGCCCTGGCCATGTGGACCACCTGGAAGTGCGCCCTGGTCGGCCTGCCCTACGGCGGCGCGCACGGCGGCGTGGTGGTCAATCCGCGCAATCTGAGCACGCACGAGCTGGAGCGGCTGACCCGAAGATACGCCTGCGAGATCAACATCCTCCTGGGGCCGGAAAAGGACATCCCAGAGCCGGACTTTGCCACCGACGAGCAGATCATGGCCTGGATCATGGACGCATATTCGGCCGACGCAGGCTATTCCGTGCCCGGGGTCGTCACCGGCAAGCCGCTCAGCGTGGGCGGCACCATGGGATGGGTGGACGCGCGGGCCCGCGGCTGCTCGCAGGTCATCGCGATGGGGATGCAGCGGTTCGGCATTTCGGCGGAAAACTGCCGCGTGGCGTTTCAGGGTTTTGGAAAATCCGGCTCAATCGTGGCGCGCATCCTGGCCGAGCGCGGCTGCCGGGTGGTCGCCGCGAGCGACAGCGGAGGCGCCACCTGGCATCCAGACGGGCTCGAGCTGACCGCACTGGCCCAGCACAAAGCCGCGAACGGCAGCCTCGAGGGATTTCCCGACGGCCGCCGCATCGACGCGGATTCGGTGGTGGAAGTAGAGTGCGACGTGCTGGTCGCGGCAGCCAAGGAGGGCCAGATCACGGCTGCCAACGCGCGCAGCATCAAGGCTCGACTGATCGCCGAGATGGCCGATTCCCCGACCACGTTCGAGGCCGACACGATCCTCTCACAGCGTGGAATCCACTTGATTCCGGACATTTTGTGCAACGCCGGCGGCCTGACGGTTTCCTATTTCGAGTGGGTCCAGGACAACCAGGCGCTTTTCTGGGACGAGGACGAAATCCGCTCGCGCCTGCAACAGACCATGGACACTGCCTGCAACGCGGTCTTTGAGCGCGCCCGCGCGGAGAAGTGCACCTTGCGGCGCGCCGCGCTCATGATTGCGGTGGAGCGCATCGGCCACGCGGTATCCATGCGCGGCATCTATCCCTGATCGGGCGGCGGCGGCGGCTCCGGAGGGGGAGGCGGCTCGGGAAACGCGGGCATGGTGTCTGAGTAGAGCCACTGGCTGCCAAAATCGGTGAGATCCTGCTGCGCGGCCTCGCCCATCACCCTGAGAAAATCAGCGATTTCGGCATTCTTGCCGCGATACTGCGCCACATAGTCTCGCAGGCCGCCGAAGAAGGCCTCGTCGCCCAGCTGGACGCGCAGGGCATGGAGAATCAGCCCGCCCTTGACATACACCCGGTAGTCGAACAAATCGTCGGACGGGGGCCGGCCCACCAGAAAACCGTCCCCGCGTGGCCCGGGCACGAATCCTTGGCGACGGGAATGGCGGGATGCCGCGAGCAGGTCGCTGACCGCACGCGGCATTTCGGTGGTGGCCTTGCCCAGGTTTTCCGAGCGCTTGAGCCAGTCGTACACCTCGCGGGCGCGCTCGTCCACCGCGGCGCGGCCTTCCTGCTTTTCCGCCCACAGCCAGTCGCAATACGAGGCGAACCCCTCGCTGAGAAAGATGTCCTGCCAGTTTTTCACGCTGACGCTGTTGCCGAACCACTGATGGCCCAACTCGTGGGCGACCACGTTTTCCCAGCGGCGGTCGCCGGTCACCACAAACGGATCGTAGATCGACATGGTCTGGCACTCAAGCGCCCCGCCCAGCTCGCCGGACGCGCCGATGACGCAATTCCCATAGCGCTCGAAGGGATATGCCCCGAACAGTGACCCGAAATACTCGATCATCTCGCCGGTGCGCCCGAAATCGAAGCGCGCCTTCTCGGCCAGGTCGGGTGGAAAATAATTGACGATGGGGACGCCGCTCGGCGAGATTTCCTCATGGCGCTCGTAGCGCCCGATCTGCACGGTGGCAAGGTAGGGGGCCATGGGATCCCTGGCGTCCCACACAAACATCGTGGAATTCTCGTTGGCCCGAGTCTCCACGAGCTGCCCGTTGGCGGCCACCACGTACCCGTTCGGAACCTCGATGTGGAAGGTGAACGAGGCTTTGTCCCGCGGATGGTCATTGGCCGGAAACCAGGTCGACGCGCCGTCAGGCTCCGAAGCCACGCAAACCCCGTCGCCGAAACTCTTCCACCCCACCAGCGCGGGGACCGCCCGAGAGATCACCGGCGTCGGAATGCCGCTGTAGGCCACCCACACCTCGAAGTGGTCTCCAGCGCGTATCGGGCGGTCCGGAGTCACGGTCATCTCGTCGTCCTGGCGGGTAACGGCCGCCGGAACGCCGTTGACGGTGACGCCGTTGACGTCGAGCCCGTGGAAGTCAAGATTGAACGCGCTCAGGTCCTGGCGGGCGCGCGCGGTGAGCGTGGTGGCGCCGGCCACTACGTTGCGCTCCACGTCCACGCGCAGATCCACGCTGTAGTGGTCGGCGTCGTAGCCGCCGTTGCCCAGGGTGGGATAGTACGGGTCGCCCATCCCGTCGGCGCCGGGCTGGGGGCCTTCGGGTGGCTCGGCGGGCGGCGGATCTTCCTGGCGCGGGCGAGCGGCCGCGCGCGAACGCGTCGGATCGGGCAGGCTCGCCGCATCAACAGGGGTCATAAGAAATACCGCTCCCCTCTGGTGTTCCGCTGCATCATGCCACACCAGGGGCGTCAGGAAGTTGACGGCGTGTTAACAGTCCGCCGTCGTCGTCCGGGTCGTCGTCTACCTCGACCACCTGGCCGGACTAATGCGGCTTCTCGGAATCCTTCTCGCGTCCCGGCGGGACCGGAGTGAACATCACGCCCGCCATGCGGTTGACGAACTGGGGAATGTCAAGCTTCTTCTGGTCCATCATCTTGCAAAAGGCGGCGGCCACCGAAAACCCCACGGTGAGCGCAAGGCCAGCCTTGCAAAGCCCCTCAAAGGCGTCGCCCATCGCCTGCCAGTCGTTAATCTCGGCTTCCCTGGCGAGGGTCGTCTGGTGCGCGCGCGTGAGGGCCTTGCCGGGGCCTCGCGGTGAATCGTTGGTCATGCTTGCTTCAACTCCATAATGCCCAACTTTCGCGGCCGCGCCCGCGAATGCCTTTGCCTGCGCTACGCTTCCAGGCCGAGCGCCTCGTGGCGGCCGCGCGCCTCGGCGACCACTTCCTTTAAGCGGGGGAAGCCGTACACCTCCTGCAGCGCGCGAGAGAGCAGCTCCAGGGCCGGGGTGATCCAGCGGCGGAACCACACCTTTCCCTTGACCAGCGAGAGGAATCCATAGGCGCCCAGCGCCTGCATGAGCCGCTGCATGGACACAGTGCTGTAGGTATATCGGAAAACGTCCCAGTCCGCGTAGGGCGTTCCCTGCGGCATTGCGGACGCATGATAGAAGCGCAGCAGATCGTCTTCGACGTCGGCCGGCAGGCAGACGTACGGATCCCGAAGCAACGAGGCCACGTCGTAGTGCAGCGGCCCCTGCCGCGCGCCCTGGAAATCGAGCAACCAGACATTTCCACTCATTATAAAAACGTTCTGCGACTGAAAATCCCGGTGCATTGGATACAGCGGCTCTTCCAGAACTCGCCGCGCAAGAGTCTCAAACTCCGAAGTGAGGAACTCGTCCGCGGAAAGATCCCAGCCCAGGTGGCGGCCCAGGAAATTCCCGCGAAAATATTCGGTTTCCCAGCGCAGATCGGTCAGCCCGAAAGGGCGCGAATTCATTTCGTCGCAGGCGCCGGAGTCCACCGCCTGCAGCTCGCCCAGCGTGCTCAACACGGAACGGTAGGCGTCCAGCGTCACTTCAGAGCGAGCGCCGTTGTTGAGCAGCACCTCCTGCAAGGGGAGGCTGCCGGCGTCTTGCAGCACGGCCAGCCCGGTGGTGTCCGACCAGGAGATGATCTCCGGCAAGGGCAGCCCGTGGCCGCGCAAGAAATGTCCGATGGCGACGTAGTTTTGAAATTCCGCGCGGTTGGGAGTGACGCACACCACGTGCGAGCGGTCCGGCGTATACACTCGGTAGAAGGCGCGGTCCGACCCGCCGGTGGTGATGTGGCGCACCCGCACGAAGCCCTCCTCGCCGTACAGGGGCTCGAGAAGCGCGCGCCAGGCGGCGGGCAAGTCGCGGCAGCGCCCGTCGGTTTCCGCGTCGGGCAGCGCGTGGTTGGGATAGGCCGGCGCGATTACGGGCTGCGTCGCCCGCTCGATCAGAGACTCTTGCACCTGTAGGGGATTCATGCAGCCACCACCAGATCCTGCGAGATTACCGCGTCGTCCGCACGGAACGCGTCGCCAAGATGGGTCCCCGGCCACACCACGCAGTTGGCAAGGTGCACGCCGCTTTCAATGTGGCAGTCCGGTCCGACTACCACAAAGCCTTCTAGTTTCGCGCTGGGCTCGATGCGCGCCCGCGGATCGACGAGAATGGCCTGCGGCGGCGCATCCGCTCCCGGGAGGCGGAAGCGCCCGCCCACCAGGATCTCGCGGTGCATCTCGAGATAATGAGCCACCCGTCCCAGGTCGCGCCAGTACACGGCCTCGGGGAGGAAGCCGCGCACGCTGCCCGGCCACTCGCGCATGCACTGCAAAATGGCGTCGATGAGCGAGCTTTTGCGCCCGGGCACCAGCCGCGAGAGAAACTGTCGGGACAGGACCGTCACCCCGGAGAACGTACGCAGCGGCTCTGCCGACGCCGCTCCGAGCCGGCCGTGGATGTCAACCACTCTGCCATCAGGAGCAACGGCCACCACGTTGGTGGGCGCGTGATCCACCAGCGCCACGGTAACCTCCGGACGAAAAGCGCGGTGCGCGTCCAGAAGGGCGGTGACGTCGATGTCGGTCACCACGTCGGAGTTGTGGACAACCACCTCGTCGTCCCACGCGTCCTCGATCCAGGCGCGGAAGTTGGCCACTCCACCGCCGGTATCGAGGATCTCGGGCTCGTACACGGCTCGAATGCCGGGCCCACGGTGATCGGCCTCCCGCGCTTCCAGGTGGGCTCGGATCTGGTCGGCGCGGTGGTGCAGGTTGATGCCCACCTCGCCGCAGCCAGCCATCAGCAGCCGGTCGAGCACCAGATCGAGCACCGGCCGGTTGGCGACCGGCACCAGCGGCTTGGGCACCCGATCGGTCAGGGGCGCCAACCGCGAGCCGAAACCGGCACACAACACGATGGCTTTCAAGCGAGCCTCCAAAAATGCGGCAAATTCACGAATACAGCAGATATTCCTGTCGCGAGGCTCGGAAAGCGTCTTCCGCGGCGCTCCAGCCGGCCGCGATATCGAACGGGGGGATGCCGGCCTCGATCTGGTGGCGGAGCGTGTCGCCGCCGGCCAGGATATCGAAAGGCATTTTGACCGCCTCGTACTCGTAGGGCGGCTGCTTCCACTGGAACTGCCCTGGATAGAGGCGCCGCAAGTGATGCAAGAGCGCGACCGCGACGTGCACGGAGCGGAAAGCGTTGCGATCGGTGACGTGGACGAACACGCCGCCGCACGTTTCCCGCGCGTGTTTCTGGAACGTCGGCTCAAAAAACAGGGGGCGGAAATAGGCGCCGGCGAGCCCCTCCCGCTCCATGGCGGCTGCCAGGGCGTAAGGCTCCACCCAGGGAGCGCCAACGATCTCGAAGGGCCGCGTGGTGCCGCGTCCCTCCGACACCATGGTGCCCTCGAACAGACAAAATCCTGGGTAGATGACGGCGGTATCCAACGTCGGCATGTTGGGGGACGGCATCGACCACGGCAGCCCGGTCTGGTCAAACCACATCGCGCGCGTCCATCCCTCCATTTGCAGCACGGTCAGATCGCATCCCAGCGCGTGCGTGCGATTCAACATCCCCAGCAGCTCTCCCATGGTGAGCCCGTGCCGCACCGGCAGGGAAAAGCGGCCCACGAACGAGGCGTATTCGGCGTCGTGCGGCGGGCCCTCGACGTCGACGCCGTTGATGGGATTGGGGCGATCGAGCACGAGCACGGGAATTCCCGCCTCGGCGCAGGCCTCCAGCACGTACGTCGCGGTCCACAGAAAGGTGTAGTAGCGCGCGCCGATGTCGAGCAGGTCGATGACCATCACCTCAAGCCCCTCAAGCCACCCGGCGGGGGGCTTGCGGTGCGCGCCGTAAAGGCTGTGGACGGGCACGTCAAGGCGCTCGTCGCGACCGCCTTCCCACTCAATCATGTTGTCCTGGGTGGTGCCCCAGAGCCCGTGCTGGGGGCCGAACAGGGCGGCCACCGTGAAGTCGGTGCGCGCCACGAGGGCGTCGTGCGCGTACTCCAGGGAGGCGTCGACGCTGGCCTGGTTGCAGAGCAGCCCGACCCGCTTTCCCTTGAGAAGAGGATGGCCGTCGCGCAGGAGCACGTCCAGGCCAGTGCGGACGGCGCTCACCGTGGCACGCCTCGGCGCGAGCCCAAGATCGCGATCGTCGAAACGCTGCATGGTGCCTCCGTGGCGCGCATCGCGCACTCCTTGAATTAAATTCGATAAGTGGTTCCATGTCGGCCCCGGTCCTTCCTTCCCGCGCGCTGTTCGATTTCTGCGGTAGGCTTTGGACAGCCCCGCGCGGAATGATTGCACGCCAATTTCACCTTCGGAGGAATCCTCAATGTCCTGTCCCTGCGGTAACAGCGCACCCATCGAAGCCTGCTGCGGTCGCTTCATCTCCGGCGACGCCCTCCCCGAGACGGCCGAAGAGTTGATGCGGTCGCGCTACACGGCGTACGCGACGCAGAACATTGACTACGTGGTCGAATCTCACGATCCGGACACCTCCGATCGGGTGGATCGCAAATTCGCCGAGTCCTGGTCGAAAGAAGCGAAGTGGGAAAGCCTCGAGGTCGTGGACACCGAGGCCGGCGGTCCCGAAGATGAAGAGGGCGTGGTGGAGTTCATCGCGCGCTACACCATCGAGGGCGCCCGCACCCAGCACCACGAGCGCTCAAATTTCCGCAAGGCCGAGGGCCGCTGGTATTACACCGACGGCGAGATGGTCAAGCCTAAGCCGATCGTGCGCGAGTCGCCCAAGGTGGGACGCAACGAGCCCTGCCCCTGCGGCAGCGGCAAGAAGTACAAGAAGTGCTGCGGAGTCGCGGCTTGAATAAATAACCGCAGTCAGGGGTTTGCGGACAGGCTCGGACGCCACGAGAGGATCAGGTCGTCGGACATGGTCCACTCGTCGTGGTAACTATCGACGGGATTTTCGGCGGTCGGCGCCTCGACTTTTTTCGTCTTCATCACTCGGTTCGTCGCGAATCCCACCTGTGAGCCGAGACCGATGGCCAGCAGCGTGGCGCTTGCCATTGGAAACAGCGAGGCCCAACACGCGGCGCCCGCGGTAAGTCCGACGGCGGAAGTGCCCGCGTTGCCGTGCGCGTTGCCAGCCTCTTTGGCCTCCTCGTAGTTGAAGACCATCTGCTGGGGGCTGCTGGACTGATCGCGGTTCACCTGAATGAGCAGCGCTGCGCCCACCTTGTTGAGGTTCCTGGCGAGGTCAAGATGACCGAAGCTGCTCACGGAGGAGGGCGACATGGTGTCGTCGACCGTATCTCGCGGGGCTTCTTTACCAAGGACGGGAGACTCAGCGCGGAAAACTGCCACGCGAATCTCGAAACGGGGTCCCACGGCATCCTGGCGGTCGCACCTCATGACCGCGCCAGTCCACTCCTCCACATAGCATGATCATGCACCAGAGCGTTGAAAGAAAACTGAATTCCGCTGAAGTCTGTTGATCGGCTACCAGGACAAATAGAACGCCACGTGCCCCTACGGGCGCGTGTTAACGCTGGACCCCACCAACCCGACAGCCTCGCGGGAGCCTGGCAACCTTAAGAGTTCGCCGCCTCGGTGGGAGGCGCCTCGGCGGGCGCGTTGCCGCCGCCGCTTTTGACCTCGGCGGCTTGAATGTTCTCCCGCAGATTGTAGAGGATCGTCTCTTTGTCAGAGCCGTCCGTGGGAAAGACCAGCACGGTGACCTTCAGCCCGACCGGGATGACGACGCCGCTGTCCGGATGGGTGAACGTGTGCCGCGCGAAGTGCTCTCCAATCTTCTCGCCGACCCGATCAGCGCCATCGCGCACGGTTTCCGGCAGCACGACCAGAATCTGCTGCCCCCATCGCACGCCGGTGTCGATCTGGCGGGTCTGCGCCTCCACCGACTTGGCGAGGAACTTGAGAACCGCGTACAGCATGTCGGCGCGCGCCTCCGCCGGAATGACCGGCTCCAGCAAAATGAACGCGAGGTCGCGCGAGAAACGCCGCGAGCGCATGAACTCCTGGTCGAGCCCCATACGGAGATACTCTTCAGTGTAGAGCTGGGTTAGCCGATCTTTCCCTTCCATGTTGGAAGCTCCTCAGACGCTGCCCCCCGGCAGACTTTAATGGCGTGGTTCTAGGCGCCTTGCACCCAGACGCTGCCGCGGCCCAGCAGATTCTCCGCCCCTTCCAGGAATTCCTGGACTGGATTCACGCAGAACTGCGCGTCCAGGGCCAGGAGGGTCTTGCCGGCCGGACTGTCCAGATGAAGAAACACGGAGTGGTCCCCCAGGTGGCCGCTGATCAGCTCGCGCAAGCGCTCCAGGCGCTCTCTCTGGTGGTAGTCGATGCGCATGTGGACGCCAGGCAGATCGGCGCCCCGCCGCTGTGGAGCGCGGACCGGGGCGGGCCTGGCGGCCGGCTTCGGCTGGGGCGGTTTCGGCGCGGCCCTGGGAGGCGG
>VGFD01000045.1 GCA_016868975.1 Armatimonadota bacterium
CTGGCTGAAGCCGCGGCTGACCGCGTGGCCGAAGAAGCCACCGAGCAGGCCGCCCGCGATCATTCCGACCGGGCCGCCGATTGCGAAGCCGGCGAGACCGCCAATGGCCGCGCCGCCCCAGGTGCCCATGGATGAGTTTCCAGACATTCCAGCCGCGCTGGAGAAAAGGCCGACGCCGAAGCCGGCGGCCGCGCCAACGGGACCGCCCAGGAGGAAACCCCCGGCCGCGCCCACGAGACCTGCGCCGAGCGATTGCAGCCAACTCATAGTTGATCACTCCTCAAGTCGTGTTTGTGTTGATGAGATTATCACCCAGATGGGCGCGGATGTCTAGACCGGATCGCCAAGGTTTACCAAACCTTTACATCGTTTACAATTTGGCAACATGGCGCGGCTAGACGGGAGAGCCGGCCCGGACAGGGATCCCTTCCGGGCGCTTCGAAGCTCGCCCGTGTGGGAGTCTACCGCCGAATTCTGGCCCTCTTCGTGCTGTTGGCGCTGGCCGGGTGCACGGCTGACGCGCCGCAGAACGGCAAAGTCCACCTCGTGTGGGCCACGCTCAACGACGAGACCGGCATCGAGCGCAAGCTGGCGGATATGTTCGTTGCGGAAAACCCGGGCGTCACCGTGGAGATCCTGCCGATGCCGGCGGCCACCGACACCATTCACAACCAGTTCGCCACCTATTTAATTTCCGAAGTGGATCAGATTGATCTTTATTCAATCGACGTCATCTGGCCGTCGGAATTCGCCTCGGCGGGCTGGGCGGTGCCCCTCGACGATCGTTTCCCGCCCGAGGAGCGCGCGAAATTCCTGCCCGGCCCCATCGAGGCGTGTACCTTCAAAGGGAAGATCTGGGCGGTGCCCTGGTACACCGACGCGGGGATGCTCTACTATCGGAAGGACCTGCTCGATGAGGCCGGCCTGAAGCCGCCCACCACCTGGAACGATCTGGTGGCCACCGCCACGCGCCTGCAGACTCCCGAACGCTACGGGCTGGTATTTCAGGGCGCGCAGTACGAAGGCTTGATCTGCGACATGCTCGAGTACATGTGGGGCAACAACGGCAACGTGCTGGACAAGGACGGCAACGTGGTGCTCGACAGCCCGGAGAACGTGGCGGCCCTGCAATTCGTGATCGATTGCATCTACAAGTACAAGATCGCGCCGCCCTCGGTGAAAACGTTCAAGGAAGATCAGTGCCTGCAGGCATTTCGGGCCGGAAGCGCGGTCTTTCAGCGCAACTGGCCGTACGTCTGGGGCCTTACCCAGCGCCCGCGCGAGAAACTTCTGGGCAAGGTGGGCGTGGTGCCGGTGCCGCACTCCGACACCGGCAAGTCCGCCGCGTGTCTGGGCGGCTGGAATATCATGATCAGCAAGTATTCGAAGCATCCGGATGAGGCGTGGAAGTTCACCGACTTCATCACTTCCGAGCGCGCGCAGAAAATCCGCTTCATGGACGCGGCGCGCCTGCCGACCCGCACGGCGGTCTACGAGGACCCGGAGGTCGTCGGCGCGCACCCGCACTCCACCGCCTTCCTGGACATTTTCAAGCTGTCCCGACCGCGGCCGGTGACGCCCTATTACTCGAAGCTTTCCGACATCATGCAGATCCAGATCCACAAGGCCATCAGCCAGGAGATTGACGCGGCGACCGCCCTGCGCAACGCCGCACAGGAGATCCGCAAGATTTCCGGCTTCGCGAAGGGAGGTTCTTGATGGCGCAGGCGCGCGAGGAAGGCGGCGAGATTCCGGAACGCACCCTGGCCGGCTTGATGATCGGACCGACGCTGCTTCTCATCGGCATGATTGCGCTGTATCCGATTTTCAGTGCGGTGTGGCTGTCGTTCCACCAGATTCAGCTGCAATTTCCGGAGCTGGGCCAGCCGTTCGTGGGCCTGGACAACTACCTCAAACTGGCCGGCGACGGCCGTTTTATCCACTCGGTGTGGGTTACGTTCTTTTTCAGCATCGTGACCGTCACCTTCGAGCTGATCCTGGGCATGGTGCTGGCGCTCATTTTAAACAAGGAATTCTTCGGGCGCGGCGCGGTGCGCTCGGCGGTCCTGGTGCCGTGGGCCTTCACCACGGTGGTCTCCGCGCTGATGTGGCAATTCATCTATGACTACCAGTTCGGCATCTTGAACTGGACGCTGCAATCCATGGGGATGGAGCCGCGCGACTGGCTGGGCTCCACGCAGCTCGGGCTGGTTTCGGTCATCATCGCCGACGTCTGGAAGACGACGCCGTTCATGGCGCTGTTGATTCTGGCCGGCATGCAGACTATTTCGTCGGATGTCTACGAGGCGGGGCGCATCGACGGGGCCGGACCGGTGGGCGCGTTCTTTCGCATCACGCTGCCGCTGCTCAAGCCCACCATCCTGGTGGCCCTGCTTTTCCGCATGCTCGACGCCTTCCGTATTTTCGACTTGATTTTCGTGCTGACCAGCGGGGGCCCCGGCAACAGCACGGAGTCGCTCTCGTTCCTCACCTATATAAAACTGTTCCGAGAGTTCGACTTCGGGATGGGCTCGGCGCTCTCCGTGGTCACGTTCCTGTGCGTGCTGTTCATCTCGTTCATCTTCATCAAGGTGCTGGGGGCGAAGACGAGCCAATGAGCCAGCGAGGCGAGAAGGTTCTGTTCTATCTGCTGGTAGCGCTCGCGCTGTTCGGGATGCTGTTTCCCTTCTACTGGATCGTGGTCACCTCGCTGAAGGCGCCCGGCGAGGTGTTTCGCAATCAATTCCCGGGCTTGATTCCGCAGAGCTTCTGGGTGGACAGCACGAAATTCGTGCTCAAGGCTGACGGCGCGGCGGCCGCGGATCCGGCGGAAGCCAACAAGGTGCTCAGCAACCTGCTGGGGGCAAACAAGGGTGTCATTCAGTACTCGGTGGATTTTACCAACAATCCGGGGACGGTGGAAATCAACTTCGATAAGAAGCAGACGACCATGGCCGCCATGGAGCAAGGGTTTGAGTCGCTGGGGTTCGGTTTAATCAGCGCCGAGCCGCCAAAGGCGTACGACATCTGGACGAACTACCGACGGGTGAACGACGCCCAACCGTTCGGCCGCTACCTGCTCAACAGCGCCATTGTGGCGACTTCGACGACGATATTCTGCCTCTTGATTGGCTCCCTGTGCGGCTACGCGGTGGCCCGACTGACCTTCCCCGGACGCGACGCGGTGCTGGCGTTGATTCTGGCGGTATCCATGTTTCCACCCATCGCGGTGGTCAGCCCGCTGTTCTTGATGCTGAAATCGTCCGGGCTCCTGAACAGTTACTGGTCGCTGATATTGCCGTACACGGCGTTCGGCTTGCCGCTGACCATCTGGACGCTGACCAGCTTCTTCCGCGAGCTGCCCCGCGATCTCGAAGAGTCGGCGCGGGTGGACGGCTGCACCCGCTTCCAGGCGTTCCACAAGATCATCCTGCCGCTGGCCGCGCCGGGCGTGTTCACCAGCGCCATCCTGGTGTTCATCGGCGCGTGGAATGAATTCTTGTTCTCGCTGGTGTTCGTGACGGCGCCCAAAATGCGCACGGTCCCGGTCGGCATCACCATGTACCCCGGCCAGTTCGAAACCCCGTGGGGCACGATTTTCGCCGCAGCCACACTGGTCACGCTGCCCCTGGTGGTGGTGGTGTTTCTCTTCCAGAAGCGCATCATTTCCGGGCTGACGGCGGGCGCGGTCAAGGGCTGATTCCCGACGACGCTCGGCCGCGCGGGTAAAACTACTTTCTGGAATGGCGCCGACTACTTTTTAAACGTGGCTTTCTTCTTCGGCGCGGGCTCTTCCTTGACCGCGGCCGTCTTGGCGGCGGCCTTCTTCGCGGGCGCTGACGGCTTCTCCTTAACGGCCGCCTCTTTCGGCGCGGCGGCTATCCTGGCAGCGGCCTTTTTCGTTGCGGCCTTTTTTGCGGAGGCCTTCTCAGCGGGGGCCTTCCCAGGAGCCGCGGCGGCCTCCTTCGCGGCCGCCTTGCGCGGCTTCGCGGTGACGGCCGGCATTTCCACCGTCTCGGACTTCACCTGCTCGATCACCTGGTCGAGCATATCCACGTAGCGGTCGCGTCCCATGCGCTGGGCGAGGTTGCGGGCGCGCTGCAGCTGGAACACGGCCTTTTCGCGCTTGCCCAGCTTCTGGTACACGAGGCCCAGGTTGGCCTGCGCGGGTAGCAGGTTTTCGTCGAGCTTGATGGCCTGCTCGTACTCGTTGGCGGCTTCCGCGAAATCCTGGTTTTCGGAATACGCGAGCCCCAGGTTGAAGTGCGCCTCCGCATACTGCGGATTGATTTCCAGCGCGCGCATCCATTCGTCCATGGCGCGGTCGAGGCGGCCCTGACGCGCGTAGACGATCCCCAGGTTGTTGTGCGAGTAGATGTCGCGCGGATCCAGCCGGATGACCTGCTCGAACGCGCGCGCGGCCTCGTCGAGGTACGTCTTGCGCGCGTCGTCGTCGACGCCCGCAGCCGACGCGAAGGAGGTGTACGTCAGGCCCAGGTTGTTGTAGGTGTACGGGTCGGTGCGATCGACCTGGAGCGCGCGCCGCAGGCAGTCGATGGCCTCGGCGTGGCGGTCCAGGGAAATGTATGCCAGTCCCAGGTAGTTGAGCGCGTACAGGTCGTCGGCCTTGATGGAGAGCGCGCGGCGGTAGTGCGCCACCGCGGCGTCCAGGTTCCCCAGTCGCGAGTAGGCGAGGCCCAGGTTGGTGATGGCGTAGACGTCGCTGTTGTCCAGCGTCAGCACGCGCTGGAACTCGTCGATGGCTTCGTCGAACTTCTCCAGCGAGATGAGCGCGAAACCCAGGTTGTTGTGGGCCAGCACGTTGTTGGGGTCGATTTCCAGGGTGCGCTTCAACTGGGAGATGGCCTCGCCCATGCGGCCGCGGCGCACCAGGCAGAGCCCCAGGTTGTTGTGCGCGAAGGTGTCGTGCGGGTTGATGCTCAAGGAAAAGCGGAACTCGGTCTCGGCTTCTTCCAGGCGGCTCAGCGAGAGGTAGGCGCGACCCAGGTTGTTGCGCGTGTAGGTGTCGCGGGGATTGAGGGCGAGCGCCTTGAGGTACTCGTCGACCGCCTGCTCCCACTGACCTTGCTGGGCGAAGATCTGCCCCAGGTTGTGGTGCGCCACCGGGTCCTTGGGATTGTATTCGAGCACCTTGCGGAACTGCACCATGGCTTCTTCGAAGCGGTTCTGCTTGGCGAGGATGCGGCCCAGGTTGTTGCGCGCGTAGGCGTCCTTCGGCTCCACCGCGAGGGCGGACTCGAACTCGCGGCGGGCGTCGTCGACCCGCTCCATGCGCTCGTAGACCTTGCCCAGGTTGTTGTGCGCGTACAGGTCGTCGGGATCCGCGGCCAGCGCGTGTCGGAACTCGGCGAGCGCTTCCTCCAGGCGGTTCTTGCGGGCGTACAGGAGCCCCAGGTTGTTGTGCGCGTACACGTCCTTGCCGTCGCACTCGAGGGCGGATTTGTATTCCTGGATGGCCTCGTCGATACGTCCCAGGCGCGAGAAGATGAGGCCCAGGTTGTAATGCGCCTGCCCGTACGCCGGATTGATTTCGATGGCTTTCTTCAGCATCGCGATGGCGTCGTCGTAGCGGGACTGATCGGCGAAAATGTAGCCCAGGTTGTTGTAGGCGTAAAAGTCGCGGTCGTTCGCGTCTATGGCATTGTGGTACTCGGCGATGGCCTCTTCGACGTGTCCCTGCGAGAGCAGCGCGCGCCCCAGGAAGTAGCGGGCGTTGGCGTTGGTGGAGTCTTGCTCCAGCACCCGCCGCCACTCCTTGCAGGCCAGCCCCAGCTCGCCCCGTTGCGCGTACGCGATCCCCAGCTCGTAGCGGGACGTGACGTCCTCCGGAACGGAAGCCACCCGCTCCTTCAGCTTCTCAAGGGTCACGTCGAGGTTGGCCTTCGTCATTCGCTGCTCCCATAAGTCAGGGGTCGGCACAGCCGACGCCACCATCGTTCTAACGGCCTGCTTCCAGCGTTTTACCGCGTGCTGGTCGCACGCTCCAGTCCCGTATGGGCCCCCGTCGGATAAAGCGAAAAAGCCTCGACGGAGCGCGGCGGGGACGGTTTCGTGCGCATCCTTGGGGATTCCTTCACCTCATACAGGATGCGGCCTCCCGCCAGAACTCCGCACAGGAAGCCGACATGAGCGCCCCGAACCAAAGGGAGATCCTACATGATGCGCGTGGTTAAGCCTCTCTTCCCAATCGTCATACTTCTCGTGACGCTGCAGGCCGTCTGGGCCCAGGATCTTTCCCTGGTCCGCGTCGGCCTGCTGTTTGACGTGTCGTCGTGCGCCATCTCCTGCGACAGCGGACTGGTGCTGCGCACCGATGCCGGGAACCAGCGGCTTCCGTCTTCGTTCGCCGCGCGGCCAGCCGCCGACGGGATCGACCTGGGCGGCGTCCGGGTGAGCGCCCCGGCCCTCACCGTGCATCCCGCCGACGGGCAGGGACCGCTGCGCCTGAACGGCCGCGAGTACCGCGGGGACCTCGTCCTCATCCGGGGCGGCGACGGCCTCACCGTGGTCAATTACGTGGACATCGACGCCTATATCATGGGAGTGCTCGCCGGCGAGGTCCCCGCCTCATGGCCCGACGAAACGCTCAGGGCGCAGGCCGTGGCGGCGCGCTCCTACGCGCTCAACAAGATGGCCATGCGCACTGACGCCCAGTGGGACGTCGTGGCCACCGACCGGGATCAAGTCTACGAGGGCGTGCAGGGCGAGGTGCCCGCCATCATCCGCGCCGTGCAGGCCACCCGCGGCGAGGTGCTCACCTGGCAGGGACAGGTCGTGAAGGCCTACTTTTCCGCCTCCTGCGGCGGGCACACCGAGGACGTCGCCGTGGCGTTCGGGGAGAACAACGCGCCGTTCCTGAAGGGCGTCAAGGATCCGTATTGCGCGAACTCCCCCTACCAGCAGTGGGGACAGACCTACACCGTGGCCGAGCTGCGCCGCATCCTCTCGCGCAGCGGGGCCAGCATCGGGCCGGTGCTCGCGGTGCACGCCTCCAAGCGCAGCGGGTCGGGGCGCGTTGAGGAATTCACCGTGGTGCACTCGGGGGGCCGCCAGGTGCTGCCCGGCGTGGAATTGCGCCGCTTGCTGGGCTATCGCGAGCTGCGCAGCACGCGCTTCGACATCGCGGTCACGCGCAGCATCCCGGTCACGTTCACCACGACCCGCGACGAGTGGAAGAAACTCCAGAAAACCGAGGTGTATCACGTCCCCGAATCCATCGAGGTGGGGATGGAGGAAACCAACCCGGTAAATCACACGGTAAAACCAGAGGATTCTTTCTACGTAATCTCGGCGAGCGGGAATCTGGAGAAAAACCGCGCGGGATACGCCTTTGCCGCCACCGACGCCGGCCTGATGCGCACCTTCGCGATGCGGCCCGGGCTGTCAGTGCTCGGCGTCGAGCGCGACGTCGTGGTGACCCAGCTTACCGTGCGGCGCCGCAAGGAGCGCACCACCGCGCGCGAAGTCAAGGAGATAAAAAAAGAGATCCACGTCAAGAAAATGCCGGTCGTCCTTAAGTTTACCGGCCGCGGCTGGGGCCACGGAGTGGGCCTCTGCCAGTGGGGCGCCCGCGGCATGGGCGCGCAGGGCTTCGATTACCGGGAGATTCTCGCGCATTATTATCCGGGAACCCAGATCAAGAACGTCCGCAGCATGGGTCGCTGACCTCAAAGCAAAACCGCTGCCGATCAATTTGACCTTCTTTGGGCGCAATGACGACCAGAGTGATCGGCAGCGCGATCCCCGCGAGGACGTCTGGCGAGCTAGACGGTCGCTTTGCTCTCCGGCACGTAGTCGTAGATGGACGCCTGATAGCCCTCGGCGCGTTCCTGGAGCGAGCGGTTGATGGCGTCGTGCGGGTTGATCATCCCCGCGCCCTGGGTGTTGATGCCGTAGCGGGGCAGCGGGTTGGCGGTCGACTTGAGAATCTGCTTGACCTGGGCCGGCGTCAGCCTGGGATTGGCTTCCAGCATCTCGGCGATGATGCCGCTGACGATGGGCGTGGCCATCGACGTGCCGGGCGCTCCCACGTAAGAAGTCTCGATCAGCGGCAGGCGATCCGTCGCCTGGATGAGGCGCTCGATCTCCATCCGCGCGGACATCGGCGACGACTTGATCTTCTCGATGGTATCATCGGTCAGTCCGACCAGCCGCAGCGTCTCGTTGGGGACCTGGCGCAGCGAGTTGTCGTCCATGCCGCGCAGCCATTGCAGGGTCTGGTTGATCTGGTCGTACTTCTTGGCCTGTTGCTCGGTCGGGGTGACCGGCGCGTTGGGCCCGATGATCGCCTCGCCGGGCGCCACGAGGTCGGGCTTGGGCACGCCGACCAGCGTGGGACCGCGCGACGAGAAGTCGGGGATGCGGTCGTCGGAGGGGTCGGGCGTGTTGTTGTCGTCGACCGCGCCGACCGTGATCACCAGCGGATTGTCCCCGGGGCTGCTGATGGAATTCTTGTCCGGGCCTTCGTTGCCGGCCGCGGTCACCACGGTGATGCCCACCTCGACCGCGCGCTCCACGGCCTTGAAGATGGGATCGTTCTCCGGGTCGGAGGTGGCGTGGTTGCCGAGCGACAGGTTCATCACGCGGATGTTGTAACGCTCGCGGTTCTCCACCACCCAGTTGATGCCCTTGAGGATGTCGGAGGTGCGGCCGCCGCCGTTCTGGTTGAGCACCTTCACGCCGACGAGATTGGCGTCGGGCGCCGGGCCGCGGTACAGGCCGTTGGACATGAAGCCGTTGCCGGCCGCGTCGCCGGCCACGTGGGTGCCGTGCCCGTTGTCGTCGTACGGGATGGTGCGGCCGTTGACGAAGTCCTTGAACGCCAGGATGCGGTTGTTCGGGACGTTGAAGTCGGGGTGCGGATAAATCCCGGTGTCGACGACGGCGATGGTGACGCCGCGCCCGGTGTACTTCTGGGTGAGCGGGGACTGGAAGCGCGGCTCCTCGAGCTGGGGCCGCATGATCGCGCCGGGCGCCGGCTCTTCAACCGGACTCTCGTCGTCGAAGTGGGTGGCCTGACGCTGCTTCTCGCTGGGCTGCGGAAGAATGAAGCGGACGGTTTCGTCGGAGATGAGCCGATAGCCCATTCCCTGGAGGGCGGCCCTGGCCTTGTCGTCGAGCGTCGCGGTGATGCCGCCCAGCAGCGGAATCTCGTCCTTGAACGCGACGTTGAAGTTGCCCTTTTTCGCGAGGTCGTTCTGGAGCTGCTCGCGGGTGACCTTCTCTTTCTTCCCCGAAGGCGGCATGATGATGTACGGGGAGACTTTCCCGGCGCGGCCCGGCAGGGCGGCGTCAAAGCCGCCGCCAGCGATCGAGAGCTCCGCGCGATCCGTCGGCATTGCGGGCGACGCGTCGCTGGTTGCGCCGCGCTCGGCACCGGGGAACACCCGGAGGCCGGTTTCCGCTCCCTGCCCTTCGATCCGCATCAATGCTTCCTTCCGACGCGTTGCTGTCTTGTGGTCTTGGAAGTGACCTGATGGCCAGGGCATGGCCACTTTTCCCCAACGCTTTCCTATGATATCACGCCGACCTTTAGGGTCCAATGTAGATTCTGTTACGAGAATGTTAACACCGGTCGGATCGCGAAACGCCGCCCCGTGGAGACTGCTCGTTGTCCTTACCCGGCCTGCGCGCGGACGTTCGCGGCTTCGGCGCGCGCCCGCCAGGCGGATTGCCCGGCCTGCGGCCGCTCGGTGCGCGTACGTCTGGTGCGTCACGAGGCGGCGCTGCTTGCACGCCAGAAGCAGGCGGGAGCGCGGCTCCAGGGTCGGGGACGGGTGGTGCTGGTTCTCGACGATGTGCGCAGCCTGTGGAACGTGGGCAGCATGTTCCGCAGCGCGGACTGCCTGGGCACCGCGCACCTGTACCTGTGCGGCATCACCGGAATTCCGCCCCACCGCGACATCCATCGCACGGCGCTGGGCGCGGAGGACAGCGTGCCGTGGAGCTACCATCCCCACCCCTTCGAGGCGCTGGACGCGCTTCGCGCCGCGGGCGCGCGCATCGTCGCGCTGGAGCGCACCGCGGACGCCGTGGCGCTGCGAAGCGTCGCCTGGGAGGGGCCCATCGGGCTCGTCGTGGGCAACGAGGAAGGCGGCGTGGCGCCCGAAGTGCTGGCTGCCTGCGACGTATCGTGCGACATCGAGATGCGCGGCACGAAGAACAGCCTCAACGTGGCGGTGGCCTGCGGGATCGCGCTCTATCAGATAGATGCTTTAGTTTAGTCGCTAAAGCGTGATCGGGCGGCCGAGTTTGTCGGTGACTACCCGGGTGAGGACGTCATAAAGATCGCCCTCGCCCTTGTCCCCCTGCCAGGAAATCCGCTCTAAGTCGTACTTGAAGTGCCAGGCGCTCGCTCCGGCCGCCAGCCACAACTGTTGGACCGCGGGCTGGCGGTTGAGGATGAAGCGCTTGCCGTCGCCGAAAATCAGCGTGACGACACCGGGGATGGTCTCCGCTTCGACCTCGTCCGGGTCTTCGTCGTCGAACGCTCTGGCGATGCGTTTCAGCGTCTCCTGGGAAAGGTCGTGGTACTCTTTGTCGGTCATGCGGCATGCATTCCCCCCGGTGAGCGGTTCATCCTCGCGAGGAGATGCCCACTCCGACCAGGACCAGCAGCCCGCCCACGACCTGCATCAGGGCGGCTGCCTCTCCCAGGACCAGCCAGGCGAGGATCACGGCGCCCACCGGCTCGCCCAGGATGGCCACCGCGACCTGGGCCGACGACAGGTAGCGCAGCGACCAGTTGATCATGGTGTGTCCGATTCCCTGGGGGATGGCGGCGATCAGCGCAAGCCACATCCACTGCGTTGAAGTGAAGCCGGTCATCGGAGTACCGGTGGCCAGCGCAAGCACGGTGAGAAAAATGGCCGCCACCAGATAGAGCGGGGTGACGTAGGCCAGATTGTCGAGCTGGGCGCGCGCGTTGCGTCCGATGAGGATGTACGCCGAGCCGAACACCGCGCCGGCCAGCGCCAGCGCGTTACCCAGCGCGGGCGCCGGCGCGGTTGACGGGTTGGCCGGCGCGCCCAGCGCCACCAGGACGCCGCCGACCGTGGAAAGCGCGATGCCGGCCCACAGGCGGCGGCTCACCGGCTCTTGCAGGAGCAGCGCGGAGCCGAGGCCCACGAAAATGGGATTGGTCGTCACCAGCAGCACTGAGGCCGCGACCGTGGTGTAGGCCAGGGAAGAGATCCAGGTGGCGAAGTGCAGGCCCAGGAAAACTCCGGCCCCGACGATCTGTGCTTGCACTCGGCGGGATCGAGGCCATTCGAAATTTCCCCGGAGCAGGGCGATGAGCACGAAACCGGCCGCGGCAAGGTCGAGGCGCCAGGCCGCGGTGGCGAGCGGCGGGGTGTGCGCCTGCCGAATGAGGATTGCCGCGCAGGCTACCGCAAGGACTCCCAGGGCAAGGCCAGCACGGCTACTGCCGGGCGACATATCGGCTGCGGAAGAATGGGTAGAGCACCGCGCCGATGATCAGCAGGTACACAGCCTCGCGCGACTCCTGGGTGGACACGACGATGGTGTTGATGATCAAGAACAACGCGCCCAGGATGAAAATGATCGGCACGAACGGATAGCCCGGCGTCTTGTAGGGGCGCTCTGCGTCCGGGAAGCGGCGCCGCATGATGATCACCGCGCCGGCCCCCAGCGCGTAGAATATCCAGAAAATGAACACCACGTTGTCGGTCAGCGCGTCGAACGTCTTCCAGCGGATCAGCAGCAGCATCGACCAGACGGCCTGCACGATGATGGCGACGTGCGGGGTGAGGAATCGCTCGTGCACCGCCGCCACCGACGGGAAAAACAGGCCGTCCTTCGCCATCGCGTAATACACGCGCGGGCCGGTCATTACCGACGAATTCAAGGTGCCGCTCGAGGAGAGCATCACGATGATGGTCATCACCACCGCGCCCGACGCGCCCAGGAAGGCCGCGGCGACCTCGCGCGAGACGTTCTTCGCCTGCCCGATTGCCTCGACGGGCAGCACGAAAT
Organism: Armatimonadota bacterium; assembly: GCA_016868975.1. Lineage (GTDB taxonomy): Bacteria > Vulcanimicrobiota > Xenobia > RGZZ01 > RGZZ01 > VGFD01. The sequence goes on from VGFD01000045.1 coordinate 12,019, forward strand.
GGTACGCCGCATTGGTTGCCACGTACACTCCGATGACGAACAAGGTGCCGGCCGCCAGGGCGCGGGGAAGATTGCGCTGCGGCTCCTGGACTTCGCCCGCCATGAACGTCACGTTGATCCACCCGTCGTAGGCCCACAGGGCGGCCAGCATGCAGGCACCGAAAGCGCTCACCGTGGACATCTCCACCGTCGGCGTGGCATGCGCGGTGAGATTTGCCAGAGATCCGCGCGCCAGGAACACGCCGCCGGCGATCAACAATAAAATCCCGACTGTCTTGCAGACGGTGAAAAAATTCTGCAGCCCGGCGCCGGTCCGCACGCTCATCAAGTTGACGGCGGAAAACAGCACGATCAGGAAAACGGAAATGATCGGCTCGACGTCCGGCGACACGGTCACCTGGGCGGCAATCGCCCGCGTCACGCCCACGGCAAGTCCGGCGATGGATCCAGTCTGCAGAATCGCCAGCAGGCACCAGCCGAAGAGAAACGCCACGAACGGCCCGTAGGCGTCGTGCAGGTAGACGTACAGGCCGCCCGCGCGCGGGTACATGGCGCCCAGCTCGGCCATGGCCAGCGCGCCGAACAGGGTAAGCGCGCCGGAGACGGCCCACACCACCAGGATGATCCACGGATCGGCCAGCTTCTGCGCGATGCCGCTGGCCTTCAGGAAGATTCCGGAGCCGATCATGCTGCCCACCACGATGGTGGACGCATCAAAGAAGCTTAATCGCCGGGGAAGATCGTCTGACACGCGCGGTCCTTCTGCGCGCGGGGGGAGGAGCCCTTGCGAGGCGACAGAAGTGGCCGTGGCGAGCTAATCTTCCTCAACAGGCCGCTCCCCCGGGCAGTTGTACCCCGGCGCAGAAGCGACCGCCTTGCGCAAGCGGTCCATCCGCTCGCGAATCAGCAGAAAATCCAGGAACGCCGCGCGCTCGAAATGGCGGCGCGCGTCCGCGTCATTGTTCTCCACAAGATCGATCTGGCCCAGCGTGTAGTGCGCCGCGGCGTCTTTCGCGAACGCGGCCAGCATGCGATGGAGCGCGTCGCGCGCTTCGTCGTAGCGGGCCAGCTCCTGGTAGCAGCAGCCCAGCGCGTACAAGATATCCGGCGTGGATCCGTCAATTTCCGCCGACGCCAGGAACTCCGGCAGCGCCAGGGCCGGCCTTTTTTGCCCGAGCAAGGCCACGCCCAGAAAATAATGCCCCCGCCCAACGTCGCCCTGGCGGGCCAGCGCCTCCCTGGCATGAGTTTCCGCCGCCGCGAAATCCCCCTTCAGGATCGCTTTTTCCGCGCGCCCGGCACGGGATCGCGCGGCCAGCGAAGCGGCGCTCAGGCTTGCCAGAAGGCCGGTCCGTGGTGCTGGCGCGGGTTCTTCCACGGGCGGGGCCTCCTCTTCGACGGGCGGAACCTCCCGAGCCGGCGAGGGCGGGGCCTTCAACGAAACACCGCCATCGGGCGCCGACACGTGTCCCTCCAGGCGCAGCAGCGTGCGCTCCACTTCCACCATCAAGCGGCCCACCAGGCGTCCGGTGGCTTCAATGCCGGCCGCGTCGAGTATCTTGAGCGCGCGCTGCGTCGCGCCCTCACGCATCGAGATCATGGCCAGCAGCCCGCGGGCCACCCGATTTTCTTTCTGCATTTTGATGGCTTCGCGCAGCGCCGCGCGAGCCCGGTCGTTTTCTCCGGTGTCGGCCCAGGCGAGCCCCAGGAACACCGGCACGGCGGGGTTGCCCGGCTCGCGCTCGTGGATGTGCTCCAGCAGCGGAATGGCTTCCTCGGCGCGGCCGGCGTCGATGTGGAGGAGCGCCGCCTGTATGATTGTCCCCGGTTCGTCGGGCGCCAGGGCCATCGCGGCCTGCATCTCGCTCTCGGCGCGTGTGAAATTCCCCTCCTCCACGAAACGGGCGACGCGGCGGACGTGCCCCTCGGCCTTCCAGCGTTGCAGCAGCGAGGCGCTCAATGGGGAAAAGCGGCGGCGAGGCCGGCCAGCGTGTCCTGCGGCTCGCGGGAGATCAGCAGAAACACCGCGTCGCCGCTGCGCCAGGCGACCAGATTTTCGTCGGCGAAACGGGTAATATACAAAGAGCCTGGGGAAATCGGCATTTTCAAATCGCGCTGCGATACCACGAAAAGCGACATGGCGCGGTTGCCCTGGCGGTAAGCAATGTGCGGAACGTCCTCACTTCCGACCGGGCACAGGTGGCACTGCTCGCGCTGAAATCCCCTGACGTCGGCGGGGATGGCGAGCTTCTGGCCCAGTCGTTTCTCGACCATGCCGATCACCTTGTCCTGTTCTTGCAGCGGCTCGGCGTTGCCTGCCGCGACCAGGTTGCCGTGATCGGTGTGATCGTTGAGGATGCCTTTGGCCAGCGCCGACATCGGCGGAAGCGGCACGACGGCCACGGCGCTGGGCGACGGGGTCTCCAGCGCGACCTCGGGCGGCGCCGGGCCCAACAGCAGGGAGAGGCCGAGGGCCACCGCGATGGCCGCGGCCAGCCGCGGCGCGCTCTCCGCCAGGAGGGCCAGAGCCTCCTGGCGGATGGCGTCGAAATGCGACGCCCTCCGCGCCCGGCGGGCCGCGCGATGCGCGGCAGTGCGCCCGGGGGGGGGCGCGGAGGGGAGGGCCGCCTTCGCGCCCAGGACGCCGGACAGCCCGCCCGGAGTCACGAAACCCTTCAGGGTGTTTTTGAAAAACTCGGCGTACTGCGTCATGTTCGAGCCTCCGAAGGTGAAATGCAGGACCGACACCCGGACCGGGCGCGGCGCGCGCCGTCGCATCCCCGCCGTCACCCGTGCCTGCAAGCCGGGCGGCACGGCTTCCGACTCGACCGCGCGGCGCGTGGCCTTGCGCAGCGCGGACAGCTCTCCGACGCGCCGGGCGCACTCGTGGCAGGCGGCGAAGTGGAGTGCCGCCTCCGGTGCCACTGTCTCGCCCGACACGAAATCATGCAGGCTTTCGCGTGCCTGCGCGCATTCATCTCTCATCCCAGGGCTACAATCAAGGGCGCGGCGTCGAAAGTTCCCATTATCCCTTGCGGAGGCTCTCCAGTGCGTCGGCCGCGGTCGGGTCGACCGTAACCGTCCGCTCGCGCGTGTAGGTGACGAATCCAGCCGGCGTGCCGGGCGGCTTCTTCACGTAGCGCACCAGCGTGTAGTCGACCGGCACGCGGGTGTCCGCGGCCGACTGGCTGAAGCGCGCCGCGAGCGCGGCCGCCTTTTCGAGGACGTCCGCGGGCACCTCGCCCTTTCCTCCGCGACGCACGATCACGTGCGCGCCGGCGATCTGGCGGGCGTGCAGCCACATGTCCTCGGGGCGCGCCAGCTTCATGGTGAGCACCTCGTTCTGGCGGGGATTGCGGCCGACCAGCACGTCCCAGCCGTCCAGGCCGTACTTGCGCGGCTTCGCGGCGGGCCCTTTCGCCTTCCCCTTGCGCGGCGCGCGAGAAGCCTCCGCGGGATTGTCCGCGGACAGCTCGGCGGACGCTTCCTTCAGCTCGTCGCGGGTCAGCGCGGTGGCGATGGCGGCGGCGAGCGACTGGTAGTATTCCACGTCCTGGCGGCTGCGCGCGATGGCCTCCACGATCGCCTCCTGGCCGCGCCGCGCCTTCTTGTAGCGCGCGTAGTAGCGCTGCGCGTTGTCCTGCGGGGAAAGATCGGGGTCGAGCGCGACCTCGACCGTCTCGCCGGTCTCATAGTCCAGCACGGCGACGGATTTCGCGCGCGGTTTCACGAGGTGCAGGTTACCGGTGAGGAGATCCCCCAGGCGGCGCCAGCGGTCGAATCCGCGGGCTTCCGCGAGGTCGCCTTCCTGCGCCTCCACCCGTCGCAACGCGCGGTCCCGCTGCTTCATGACGGCGGCGACGAGTTTTTCCTTTTGTCGATTGAGGCCCGCCTCGCGCGCGCCGGCGCCATAGGCTTCCTCCAGCAGGGCGCCCACGGTGGGGTAGTGCTCGGGCTGCTCGGGAATGCTCTCGAACGGCCACGGAACGAGGTGGTCGCCCTGCCGCGCGGGCGCCAGCGCGCCGCTCTGCAGGCGGCGGAAGAATGCGTCCCAGGCGTCGGCCAGACGCCAGCGCGCGGCTTCGTCTGAGGGGATTGGCGCGGCGGGATCGAGGCCGGCCATGGCGGCCATCTCCCGTCCATAGACGGGGCCGATGCCGAAGCAGCCGCGGGGAAGCGCTTTCGCGAGCGGCTCGTCGGCGGGGACGGCGTCGACCGCGCGGCTGCCGATCAGGTAGAGCGCGTCCGCCTTTGGCGGGGTGGCGGCGAGGTAGATTTCAGCGCGCTTGCGGCGCCCGAGGAGATCCCCGAGCACCGCGTCGTTCTCGTCGAGGACGATCACGTTGCGCACCCCGGGCAGCAATTCCACGACGAGGGTGCGGGGCGGGCGCGCCTCGTGCTCGTCGGTGGCAGGCACGCCGCTCATCTCCATGCGGACGACGCGGTCCAGGCCCAGCGTGGAGGCCAGCTCCATGGTGGCGCCCATCAGGTGCTTGCGGAGGAGCATGCAGAATGCCGAGGGGGTGTCGGCGTGCCCGTAGTCGCTGTCCACCATGTGGATGCGGGCGGACTGCGGGTCGACGGACACGACGAAGCGCATTTCTCGGGGGGCGCCGAAGGTGACTCCCCCTGGATCAGATCCGCGATGCGGTCCCCACAGGGTAAAGAGAAGCAGGTCCCGGGAGACCTGCTGGATGCGGCGGAAACGCGCGCCACGAAGCCGTTCGTCCATCTCGCGCAGGCTGGCGTGCATCATCACCGAGTCAAGACGGGCCATGATGTGTCCAGCCGTCGCGCCAATTGGCAACATCCTGTTTACAAATGTTGCAATCCATTAACAATTGTTCGATTTACCGGGGGCTCCGGTGAGTGAAAACCTACTCGTGCCCCACGGGGCGCGGCGAAATGAGCGGCGAGTCGGTCCTTCCCGGGGACCATCAAAGGCAAGCCGAGTTCGTTGTCGTGCGTGAGTGGGACACGTACAATCGAGATCCATCCAAGTATGGCTTGGAACCATCCCCTCTTCTGGCGCGGTCCTTCCCAGGGCCGTGCCTCGCATTTCCGTCAGTAGTTTTTCCGCCGACTCCACCGCGAGACATGGCGGCGCACTGTCTGGGCTCACCTGTAAAACGCCGCGCTGGCGATGGTGACGTTGCGGAAGCCGCTCGGATCGATGCACTGTCGATATTTCAACAATTGTCCGCGGCCGGCTTCGATGGATTCGAGAAATGCGTAAATCGGGGACAGTCCGCAGATGCGGCGGCGGTCCTCCTCGGCCTGGATCTGGCGAAAAAATCCGTCGCCGTTGAGCGCGACGCATGCCTGGAGGCTCTTCAGGTCGGCTTGCTCGACGGCTTGCATGTAGGTCCACGCGGGCGGCTCGGGGTCGCCGAAACCGGTGCCGATGTGGGCCAGATCGGCCGCCGCGATGAGCACGGCACGGCCGTCGTAATCCGCCAAGGTTTTTCTCAGGGCGTCGAGGAAGCGCACGATCTCCGGCTCGTCGCGCGGGCTGCCGCCGTTGGCAATCATCGGAATGAGCGCCCCGCACAGGATGGGGACGATCTTGCAGGGCCGACCACGCAGCAAGTAGCGCAGCCAGATGGATTGCAGCTCGATGGAGTGCTCCGAGCGGTGCACCAGGCTGTCGCTCTCCAGCGGTTGGCCCGTGCGCTTCTCGAGCTGGTCTAAGAAGTCGAGGTCGGTCTCCAGCACCCCGAACGGCGTGTCAAAGTGCTTGCGCGACACGGAAAAATAGCGGGACAGCGGTGCGTGGCTGGTGCCCAGCACGACGAAGGTGTCGGCCTCCGAGTCGGCCAGCAATTCGCGGTAGGCCCAGGCGTAGGTGGAGCCGCCGCGGGTGAAGTCGATGTGCGGGGCGATGATGCCGGCCAGGCGCCGGTCGCTGGGGGGATCGCCGCCGGGCGGCTTGCCGGGCCCCTCACGCTCAAGGAAATAGCCTTCGATGCGGGCGGCCAGCACCTCGCTGTCGGGGTCGTAGCCGGAGCCGGCGTGGGTGGGCGTGCGCGTGGATGCGGCGGCCCAGGCGTCTTCCAGCGACTTCAGGTGGCGCTGAAAATGGGCGCTCTCCAACAAGAGATTCTGGTCCAGCTCGGCGATCAGCTGCTCCAGGTCGGGCGTGGGCAGGATCTCCCCGAACTGCTTGAGGTGCTCGCACTGGATCTCCATCAGGTCGTGCTCGCCGTCCATCATGCTGACGATGAACACGGTCTGAGGCGGCAGGCCCACGATCCGCGTGGTGATGTTGAGGGGGTCGCGCAGGCAAATCAGGCGCCGCGGCCCGGCGTCCACGGGAAAGGCGTCCACCGGCCGCAATCGAGGCCGCTGCAGA
>VGFD01000046.1 GCA_016868975.1 Armatimonadota bacterium
GTGATCCTCGCGGTGAGCATCATCGCCAACCGCCGCGCGGCCGCGGCCGGCGACAAGGCCCGCAAGGAGCTCGACGCCGCCATCCGCGAGATCGGCGACCGCTCGGCCCAGTTGATGGAGCTGCTCAACACCGCGGACGTCCACGACGTTGCCGCCTACGAGGGCAAGACGAAGGAACTGGCCGACGCGCTCCGCGAGAACACCGTTGAAGCGCTCACCATGGTTGGCGGCGCGCAGAAGTTCATCGACGAGGCCGACAAGCTGGTCCACGCCAAGGGCTTCGGGATGGTGAAGAACTGGTTCACCACCGGCCATTACAATGACGCCGTGGCGCTCCTCACCGACCCCAACCGCAAGATCAGCTTCTCGTTCAGCGACTCGTCCCGCGCGGTGATGGAGAAGGGCTCCAAAGCCGAGTCGTGGCGCGAGCAGCTCCTCAAGCAAGGCGAGACCCGCGAGTTCCAGAAGTCCCTCAAGGACGTCATGCTGGCGATGGCCGACAACCGCGACGAAGCGCAGAAGATTCTCAGCGAGATCGAGACCAAGTCGTCCGACATCAACGGCTACATCCAGAAGGTCGACACCGCCGCGAAAAAGGCGAAGGCCCAGTCCGAGGAGCTGCAGCGGCAGGCCGCCGACGGGCTCTTTGGGGCACCGGCGGTCACCGGCAACCTGCTTCCGATGGTCCTCGCGGACGAGAAGGACGGCGGCCTGCTGGCCAGGGGCCGCTCGCTGTCGGCCCGCAACTTCGTCTCCGCGTGGGACGACTGCACGGCCCCCGCCGAGCGGATGTCGAAGAACGCGCAGCAGGTCGTGGACGTGGGCTCGAAGGCTCGCCGGACGCTGGTCCCCACGATTTGGAAGGCGGACGCCGCCCTCAATCCCCAAACCGTCAAGACAGACTGGGCCCACGAGCAGCAGAAGGCGCTCAGCGACAGGCTGAACGACCACGCCAACAAAGCGCTCCGCACCGACATCCGCCAGGACGTGGAGACGCTGGCCGGCGACGTCGAGAAGCTGCAGACCCGCGTCCTCACCGCCGTCTCCCAGGACATTGAGCGCCGTGAAGTGTCCCCAGGTCTGATGACGGCCGCCGAGAAGGACGTCGACACCGCCCGCACCGAGATCCACGCTGAGCTGCAGGGCCGCGGGGTGTTCAAGAAGGGCACGCCGGACAAGGTGCTCCGCGAGAAGGATCTCGACCCGACGACGCGCACCACCGACGCGCACACCAACCACGACGCGATCAAGGGCCGCCTGGACGTCGGCGACGTCGAGAAGGCCGCCGAGCACCTGAAAAACATCAAGGATCTCACCCAGGACGCGCACCGCCTCGTCAAGGAGACGCGCCAGGCGCTGAAGGACTACACCCCGACGCTCACCGAGCGCAACAAGCGCACCGGCGACATCGAGGCCAGCATTGCCAAGACGTACCAGCCTTCAATGGGCCGCATCAAGTCGACGTACGCGCCGGTCGTCCTCAAGAAGGTGGCGCCCGAAGTGAACGCGGGTGACACGCTGGGCGACAACATCGACCAGTCGCTGGCCCTCATCGAGACCGCGCGCAAGCAGACCGCGAGCGCCGAGACCAACTTCGACCGCGCCGCCCTGCTCACGTCGCGCGATGACCTGACGGCGACCGACAAGTCGCTCAAGGACTCGCAGGCGCAGCTTGACGGGATCACCAGAGCCGAGCAGATCCTGGCCGACCGCCAGAAGAAAGCCGAGAGCGACCTGTCGGGCCTCGAGGGGCGCTACAGCCAGACCCGCGGCCGCTCCAACGACCACTACGTGCGCAACCAGGCGAAGAGCCTGATGCACCAGGGCGAGGGCAACCTGCAGGCCGCGCAGTCGTCGGTGAAGGCGCAGCAGAAGGACCCGTACGCCGCCGACGATTCGATCAAGGTGGCCGAGAACGTCCGCTCGCAGGTCGAGACGGCCATCGCCGCCGACAAGCGCGCGTTCGACGCCGCCTCCAGCGCCATCAACAGCGCACAGGGCAGCGTGGCGAGCGCCTCCGTGGCGATCGCCAGCGCGCAGAGCCAGTCGTGGCACTGGTCGAACTCGTTCGGCACGGCCAGCGAGAGCGTGTCGGCCAGCGACCTGGTCGGCGCCTACGCGGCGGTCGCTTCGGCGCAGGCCACCATCGGACGCGCGCAGTCGCAGCTCCGCTCGCAGGACTACGAGGCCGCCAGCAGCACGGCCAACAACGCCTCCAGCCAGTGCAGCACGGCGGTTGCGGCGGCTGCGGCCGCGGTATCCTCGGCGCGAAACCGCTTCGAGTCTCAGAAGCGGCGCCTCGAGAACCTCGCCGAAGAGGCGCGGCGTCGCGAGGAAGAGCGGCGGGCCGAGGAGGCGCGTCGCCAGGCCTCCTCGTCCGGCAGCCGGGGTGGCAGCAGCGGCGGCGGCGGGGGCTCGGGCTCCCGCGGTGGATCTTTCTAGGACGGCCATCCGGCAACATTTTCTTAACAACAAAAGGGGGGGCGTTTCAGACATAATTCAAGACCAGTCAGTAAAATCGAATCAAGACAATAACACACGAAATTTTCCGGAGGATAAGACAATGGGTTTGATCGGAAGAGGCATCGACCTGATTCGTGCAAAGAGCAACGAATGGCTCCACGGCAAAGAGAAGAACAACGCTGGCGCGCGCGCTCAGGAAGCCGCCGACCAGATCCAGAAGGATACCGCCGACCTGACCACCGGCGCCGCCCAGGCGATTGCCCAGTTAGAAGCCGTGAAGGACCAGAAGAAGGCCGCCGACGCCGAAGTCGAAAAGTGGCAGAAGGCCGCCGTGAAGTTCAACGCGTCGGGCGACAAGGCCGCCGCGAAGCAGGCCCTCGAGCGTAAGATCTCCGCGCAGGACCTGGCCAACAAGCTGCAGCAGCAGATCGACGCCCAGCAGGCCCGCATCGACAGCTACCGCCAGAAGGCCCAGGACATGCAGTCCACGGCCCGCGACGCCCAGAACACCGCCGAAGCCATCAAGGCTCGCGAGAAGGTCGTCAAGGCGGAAGAGAACATCAAGTCGGCCGACCCCAATGCCGCCCTCAACAAGCTGAAGGATGCCGAAGCGGACGTCACCGCCCGCGAGCGCACCCAGACCGCCATCAACGAAATGGACGGCTCGGATCTCGAAGCCCGCGCCCGCAAGCTGGATAAGGACAGCAAGCTCGAGGAAGAGCTGGCGAAGCTGGAAGCCGCTTCCAACCCCGCCGCCGCTCCCTCCGCTCCTGGCGCGAACCCGGGCAACGGCCACTCGGAAGAGTGGAACGTCGTCGGCTAACTCTCACGGTAACGTGAGTTGACCGCAAGAACCCGCTCAGCACCTGCCGGGCGGGTTCTTGTACTCCTGAATTGTCGTATATTCCGGGATTACGTTGGAAATTCGGCATCTTAAGACACTGAGGACTCGATGAACGTCTTCGCCGCATCACTGCCGCAGCCGCTCGTGCCCCGTGGAACTCCGTCCACGGGCCAGGCGCCTGCGGCTGGCGGCGAGGGCGTTTTCGTTCCGTCGGACGTGGCGACCATCGCCACTCCGAGCGGAGCGCTGGGAACCGCCGCGCAGGCCGGTGGCGCGATTGGCGCCGGCGTGGGCGCGGCAGTCGGACGTTTGATACTTCCCACGAGTGGAGCCATCGGCGGCGCCGCCCTGGGGAACCTGGCGATGCAGGCCGCGCTTCCCGCACTGCCCGCGCCGATCGGGATTGGTATCGGGATTGTGGCCGGACTGGCCGCCGGAATCGCGCTCGAATCGAAAACGCGCGCCGGCCGACTGGTGGGCGGATTTGCCGGCGGCGTCGCCGGATCACTCGCGGGCGCCACGGCGGGCGTGATCGGATGGCAGCCGGCCCCGGCGCTGGCGAAGCTGGCCACGACGTTCAGCGTGAAGAGCCTGCCGGCGAAATTGCTGGACGGCGACCACCTTGGATATCGCAGCTTGCGCCACGACTCCTCGGCTCGTGAAGCGCTGAAGAGCGTGCTGCCGGGAGATCTCATCGTGGCACACCACGAGAATTATTTCGAAGCCGCCGCAGTGTTGACCAAGATCGGCGGCGCCCGCGCGGACTACACGCACCTGGGCATCGTCACCGAGCAGGGTACGGTAATCGACATGGTGGCCACTGGACCGGAAGAAATCCCCATCAACAAGTGGCTGAAGTTCACCCATCTCGCCGTGCTGCGCCCCCAGTACGCCAGCGTCGACAACTTGATGGCCACGGTGGAGGGCGCCCGCAGCGCGATGGCGACCAAGACCTACGACAGCGACATGTCGTTGAAAAATGAGCCTGAAAAGGAATACTGCACCGAGTTCATCTATAATCGTCTCAAGGAGAACGCGCCGGAAATCCAGCTCGAGCAGCAGAGCCGCTTCGGCATCCAGTTTGTTTCTCCGGATGCGTTCTTCGACTCGAAGCAGGTTGAAGTGATGTACAATTCCGGCAGCAATTTCTGGCTGAACCACCTGAGCCGCTACTGCTAGGATTTTCGCTCGCATGAAAAAGAGGCGCTCGCGAATGGCGAGCGCCTCTTTTTCTGGGAGACTATCCCTGCTGCGCCGCCGCCGCGATCTGCGAGTACATGCGGGTCACGCCATTATGCCAGTTGCGGTCGGTGGCCCAGCCGCCTCGATTGGCGGCCGCGGCCTGGGCGGCAACCGAGTCGGTGGCGCTGGCGCCGCCCTTTTCCCGTAGCCGGGCAAAGGTCTCGGCGCCCTTCTTGATCTGGTTCTCCACTCCGGAGAAAGTTGGATTGCGAGTGGCGTTGTTGGGATCGCTGTCGTAGGCGCCCACGCCCAGCATGCCGTTGACGCCCACGCCGGTTTTCCCGAACTGGGTTTCGTGTCCGGCGATCGACAGCAGCATGAGCGGGTCGACGTTGTTTTCCTTGCCGTATTTCACCATGTATTCGCCCGCGTGCTGGCTGGCGGCCGGCGAGTCCTTGGAGCGCAGGTAGTTGTTGATGAAGTCGGCGGTCTTCCTGTCGTCGCCCTGGAGGTTGGGGGGTGGCGTGGGATTGGCGCCGGTCGCCGGAGCCAGCTCGCCGCCGCCGGCCGGTGCGCCTCCGCCCATCGGTGCGCCTCCGCCCATCGGAGCGCCGCCACCCATGGGCGCACCTCCGCCCATCGGCATCTGAGGCGCGCCGCCCGCGGGGGCCGGGCCTGGGCCAGCCTGCCCGGCCGGCGCGGCCGGCTGCGCTGCGCCGCCGTCTTGACCACCCTGCGGCGGCTGCAACTGCTGGACGAGCGCCTCGCGGTCCTTGTGCAACTGGCCGAGCTCGCCCTCGAGGCGCTCCGCCTCACGGGTGTCGCCCTTGCGGACGGCTTCCTTGAGCTGCTTCTCGGTGTCCTCGATCTTCTTGTCGAGCGCCTTGAGCTGCTCCTCGAGCTCCTTCTTCTTGTCCTCTTCGGTCTGGGCTTCGTTGGCCTTCTTCTTCTCGTCGGCCTTGTTGGCGTCCCGAGGGCCCTCGTCCTCGTTGACGTCGTCGGACAACTGCACGCCGTCAGCGCCGCGGTGGGCGCCCTGGTTGCCGTCGGCGCGCTGCCCGCCGCCCTCCACCCGAGTTTCGGCCGGGTTGCCGGTGGCGGCCGGCCCCTGGGTCTGTTGCGCCGGCTTGCCTCCGCCGATGCCTTGAACTTCCCGTACCTCGCCTGGCATGGTTACAGTCCTCCCAGTCTCGAATGTCGAGACCCTCTCATCCAATGAACCAGGTCGCCTCACGGACGACGATTTCTACAGGCCAGAGGACTTCGGAGAACAGCGGCCGGCAACCTCTTCGTTTTCCGCGAGGGGCTTCAGTCCGCCTTGCCGGCCAACTCCTTCGCCGGCTCGGCCATCCCCACGATGTTGGCGCCGGCATCCACGTAGAGGATTTCCCCGGTAATTCCGGACGCCCACGGACTGCACAGGAATGTGGCCGTGGTGCCCACTTCGTCCTGGCTCACCGTCTTGCGCAGGGGCGTGGTGTCGGCGAAGTGCTTGAGCATCGACTTGAACCCCCCGATGCCGGCCGCGGCCAGCGTGCGGATGGGCCCGGCGGAAATGGCGTTCACCCGAATTCCCTTTGGCCCCAGGTCGTAGGCGAGGTAGCGTACCGTTGCCTCCAGCGCCGCCTTGGCCACGCCCATCACGTTGTAATTGGGGATCACCTGCGTGGAGCCGTGGTAGGTCATGGTGACAATTGCGCCGCCCTCGTTCATCAATGGAAAGGCCGGGCGGGTAATCGCGATAAGGGAGTACGCCGACACGTCCAGCGCGAGGCGAAATCCGTCGCGGCTGGTGTTCAGAAACCCGCCGGTCAGATCCTCACCTTTGGCGAAGGCCAGGGAATGAATCAAATAATCAAACGAGCCCCAGGTGTCGCGCACTTTCGCGTACACGGCGTCAATCTGCGCATCGTCCCCCACGTCACACGGAATGAGGAGCGTGGCGTTCACCTGCTCGCCGAGCGGCTTCACCCATTTTTCGGTGGCTTCCAGGTAGACCAGGCCGATCTCGCAGCCTTCAGCGTGCAGCGCGCGGGCAATTCCCCAGGCGATCGAGCGATGGTTTGCCACGCCGAAAATGAGTGCTTTTTTTCCAGATAATAGTGCCACGGCTATCTCCTTGACATTGGTCCGCGGCCCATTCGGCCATGCAGGAACGCTCCCCTTCAGCGCTGGGTGAAGGAGACGCTGATGTCGACCTGGCCGGTCCTGACGTCGATCTTGTTCATCTTCAGGACCATGGTGTAGCCGTCCATCTTTTCGCGGTACTCGCGGTCGGCGCGGACCCACTTGTCCTGGCCGTACTCGAACCACACGTCGCGCAGCTCGTCCTCCTCGACGACGCCGCTCTGGTCGGCGTCCCGCTCGCCAAGCTGAGCGAGGGTCACGATCTCATCGGGAACGTCCACCGTGCCATTGTGGTTGCGGTCGTATGCAAAGCGGGTCTGTATCTCAAGCGCCATTGGAAATCATCCTCCCAGGCACAGTTCGGCGCAGCCGACGTCTCCATCGTCTTGACGCCCGCTCCGCGGCTGTTCCTGCGCGTTACCGCCCGTCGGGGACGGGCTCATGTGTTGCGCGAAGGATACTTCACAACGGGCGCACAGGCCATTGCCGGCTTGTTAAGATCCCACCTCGAAACCCGCCTCAGTGCGACAGGCTGGCCTTGCGGGTGTTGTTTGACGAGGTGCTGTCATACTCGCCGTCGCCCAGCATGATGCGGGCCTCAGCCCGGACCGTCGTGCCGTTCAAAAACGGCATCGAGCGCGAGTTGCCCATCCACTCGTAATCCATCGACTGCCCCGGGTCGAGCGCCTCCAACGTGTGGTCCCCAACGATCATCATGCCGCCCGGACCGCCTCCGTTGCCGCCCACCAGCAGCCGGACCATCATGCGGCGGCGAACGGCGGTCGAGCCGATGTTGGTGACCCGATAGCGGATGGCGTACGAGCTGAACAGCGACTCAAAACGGCGCTCGATGAGAAGTCCGGTCAGCGCCGGATCCGGGCCGCTGACCTTGCCGGTCGAGGCCCCCAGCTCGTCCATGCTGCCGCCGTGCACCACCTGCATCCAGGACTGCGGATCCTTGTCCGCGTTCACCGCCGAAGAGCCGCGGTTGTCGGTGCGGGTGAGCGTGTAATCGGCCGGCATCATCCAGGGAGAACTGAATGCGCCCATGTTGCCCATCTGGCCCAGCCCACTTTTCCCCGGGATCACCATGGCACCGCCTGAAGTGCCGTGCGTTGAGAGCACGGGATTCTGCTGATGCGATTGAATCTCGTAGGACGCCTGCTGGGGCCCGATCGCCTGCGACGGCGCGCCCGAAACCGGGGGCGCCTGGGCCGGCGGCACGGCCGCCGTTTGAGACGCGGCACTGGAGGTAATCACCGCAAGCCGCGCCGAGTCGTTGAACGTGACGCGCGCGCCCAGCGCCTCAGCTACGAAGGGGAATGGCACCAGCATCGCGCCATTCTCCTTACGGGGGGCCACCGCGAGCGTGACGCCGCGATCCCCGACCGAAGCCTGGGTGCTGCCTTCCTTCATCTTCACGCGCGCGCCCGCGTTGCTGATGATGATCTGGCCGGTATTCGTGTCGTACTGGTAGTCCGCGTTCATCCGGTGACAGAGTGAGCGCGCCGAAACCAGCAGCAGGTTCTTGCCGGCCTCCACGGGAGGCAGCTCAGCGGGCACCGGCTGGTCGTCGAGCATGACGGTCCAGAAGCCGCCCGCCTGTGGCATGACCGGCGCGAGCGTGAGAAGGAAGAGCATTGCCGCGATTGCCAGCCTCTTCATTTCAACCATCCTCTCATGCGCGCGAGATTCCTCAGGAGGGGGTCGGCACAGCCGACGCCTCCCCAGCTTGAGCGGCCTGTCTCCACCGACTTTAGCGCGCGGGCACGGGCCCGCGCTCCAGGCCCTCGTCCACGGGCGTCGGCCCGACCGCCGGCTGGGGCGGCGCGCCACCGTCCGGGGGGACGACGGAGCCTGTGCGAACGGTTGCCACCAACTCTCCGCGCGCCCAGGCGCGGGCAATCTCCTGTTGGGTGAGGGTGCGCGCGTCGCGTCCATCCCGCGTCACCGTCGGGCCCGTGATCTGGGAGGAGTGTCCTTGGGCCCCTCCCCGACCCGTGGAAGGCGGGGGATTCTGAGGCGCGGGCGACGCTCCCTTCTTTTGCTTCCGAATATGATTATACGTGATCGCACCAAATGAAATCGCCCCGATCGCCGAGGCAATTCCCAGCCCGCGCAACCCGAACAGCAGGCCGACCGGGCCCAGCGAGAGCGCGCCCGCCGTGGCGGCCAGCGCGACCTTCTGACCGGTGGACAATCCGCCGCGCTTGCGCACGTACGGATCCAGCTTGCTGATAATTTTCCTGGTGAGGTCTTCGGTGGCGTTGCGCTGCACCTGGCGCAGCACTGGCCCCACCAGGGCGCCGCAGGCACCGACCGCGCCTCCGATGAGAGCGGAGGAAATCATCAGCGCCGGGCCGCCGAGAATGCCACTCACCGCGCCGGTCGCCGCGCCCGCCACGCCGCCCAGAATCACCCGTCCGATGGCCGTGGGCGCCTTCCCGCCGATACCGCCGCCGGCCGCGCCCGCGACGATGAGGAGCGGATTTCCGGCGAAGGCGTTGGCCAACGCGCCGGCCATCATCCCGCCGTAAACGCCGTCGCGCGTGCTCGCGCGACGGCTCCCGGTGAGGGTGCCGACGGCGCCGGTAAATGCGCCCAGCAGGGCCGCGGTGGCCAGCCCGGCGCCGGCCACCGGATGGTTCATCAGCGCCGCCAGGGACAAATTTCCGGCCACGCCCAGCGCGCCGCCCAGCAGCGCGCCACTGCCCACGGCGACGGCGAACGAGCCGGATTTTTCGCCGGCTTTGACGCCAAAATATCCCGCAACAAGACCGGCCCCCGCCATGACCGGACCGCCGGTCAGGTAGCCTTCAATGGCCCCGCCCAGCGCGCCGGACTGCGGAGAAGAGGTGGCGAGATCGCCGCTCGTCGTGGGGCGCGGCCTGGTGTACTCCCGTACCCTTCCGACGACTTTACCGATTCCCATGCTAAATGTATTTTCGCATCAAGTTGATCCCGACGCCAGCCGCGACGCCGCCCATGGCTCCCAGCACGGCGCCGCCGGCCACCTGGCCGGCGATCCCGAAGCGGGGATCCGCGTTGATTTCCCGGGAGTGCCCGACCATGTCGGGTTTCATCCCGAACAGGCCGCGCTCCATCCGAGGACCGTCCGCGTTCACCGGAACGCGCGCCACGTCGCTCTCGCGAGTGACTCCGAAAATTGAGTGATAGTGGTCCGCAGGCATCTGGCCGATTTCCCGGGACACCATCACCGGCTCTTTCCACTCCAGCCGCTCACTCGTTGAGTGCGCGCGCTCCAACAGACCCGAGAGGAGGCCCACGCCGGCGCCGATCACGGCGCCGCCCGCGGTGGTGACCGCGATGACCTTGCCTTGATCGTCCACCTCGCGTGGCTGCTTGCCGCCGGCACCCTGGCCGGTGAAGTGGCGGGTGACCGCCACCGCCGCGCCGATGCCGGCGCCGACCGCACCGCCAATGAGCATTCCCTTGAAGCCGTCCACCACGGCGTTGCTGCCATTATTGGTGTGTTCCACCTGAGCGCTGGGCACCTTGTACTCGCCGACTTCTTTATATTCGATCTGCGGCGTGAACCGATGCCAGTTGCCCCTGGTGCTCTCTTCGTAGCGGAGGACGTTGCCGTTGCCGTCGTAGATGGGCACGCGGGTCACATCCGGCTGGAGGGTTTCGGTAAAACCCTTGTAGACCGGCTCGCGGATCACGTGCGTCGTCTCGGTGACGTTGATTTTCGGGGTGTCGAGCCAGGTGTTGGTCAAACCGTTCAGAGCGCCCGCGGAGGTGCCCAGAACCGCGCCGGCCGTACCGCCCACCAGCACCAGGTCCTTCGTCGAGAAATCGGACAATCTCGGCGGCTGAATTTCCGCCTCTCTGTCAATGCGGTCGAGATCCTTGCGCCAATCGTCGATCTTTTTCTCGGCATCCTTGATGCGATCGTCGTGTTTCTTGGCGCCGTCGTTGTCGATATAGTCCCGCGTGTCGCGGCCGGTGACGTTGTCGCGAAGCCAGCTGCCGATGGCGGCGATGCCCATCTTCTATGGCCTCCCGAGCTGGTTCTCGCGGCGACGCAGGTCGTCTTCCCAGCGCCGCAGCTCGCCTTCCTTGATGAGCAGCCGCTGCTTGTCGGCCTCGACCTGCGAGCGCTCCCGCTGCAGCTCGCTGTTGAGCTGCTGGAAACGCTGGCGCTCATTCTCGGCGCCGCGCAATTCGCGCTGCGCGTCGTTGAGGGTCTGCTGGGCCTGGTAGCGGATGCCCTGCGCCTGTGAGAGCTCCATCTGGGCGTCGCGGCGGGCGCGCGCTGCGTAGTCCTCGTCGGTGCGCGCCTGCTGGATGCTGCGGTTGAGCTCCTGGCGCAGCGGCTGCACCTCGGCCTCCACCTTGCGGGCCACTTCCTGGTTGATGTTGGCCTCGCGGCTGTCAAGCCCGCGCTCGCGGGCGTCAAGCTGGCCGCGGCGCTGCTGGTACTCGCCCTCGAGCTGGCTGGCGCGCTGCTGGTAGTCGGCCTCGAGCTCGCGCTTGCGGGTATTGTATTTTTCCGTGGCGCGGGTCTCGACGAGCTGGTCGAAGCGCTGCTCTTTATCCCTCAGCGTGGCGTCACGCTGATCGAGCGACGCCGAGCGCTGGGTGAGCTGCTCTTCCCAGTTTTTCAGGCTGGCGGCTTTTTCGTCATAGCGCTTCTGGGCGCGTTGCTCGATAATCTCCTCGGTGCGCTTTTCCTTGTCGGCGAGGACAGTTTCCCGCTCGGTCAACTCCGCGATCTGGGCGTTGATCTCGTTGTTCTTGCCGTCGAAGTAGAGGCGCAGATCACGCGTTTTTTTTTCGAGGTCGTCGCCCATCTGCTTGAGCTCGGCTTCTTTCTGGTTGAGCGCGGCTTCTTTCTTGTCGAGCTCCACCAGCTTGCGGCCGCGCAACAGCTTGTCGTAGGCCCAGCCCACGCTCTTGCGGATGCCTTTGGAGAGCATCGCGCCGCCGATCAGGCCCATCGCCCCGCAGGCCACCGCGCCCACCACCGCGCCGGTCACGCCGGCCGCGCTGATGGCCGCCATGGTCACGTTGCGGGCGAGCAGGCCGCTCAGCAGGCTGGTGCCGGAAGCCACGCCAGCGCCGATCATGGCGCCGCCAATCACGCCCGCGCCGGTTCCGACGCCGCTGATAATGGTATCGGTGGCGTTGGCGATGGCGCCTTCCTTCTCTTTCTTTTTCGCCGCCACGGCGGCTTTTGCCGCGGGCGCATGAGGAGTCGCCGCCGCGGGTTGCTGGGGCTGCGCGTTCGGGTCTTCCTCTTCCGCCGCGTTGCGGATGGCTTCGCTCACGCCCTTGCCGACGCCGACCACGCCGCCCAGCACCATCCCGGGGACGGTGCCGATGGCCTTGCCGATGTTCTTGCCGACGGTAAACCCGCCGATGGCGCAGGACGTGCCGCCCACCACCGTGCCGACCTTGGCCATGAAGCCGGCCGTCTTGAACGAAGTCAGGGCGAAGTCCAGCAGGCCGCTGCTCGACACCGAGGCGACCACCGGTCCCAGGCCGCCGCCGAGGAGGCCCAGGAAGATGGCGCCGCCGGCCACGCCCGCATACAGGCCCAGCGTAATGGAAGCGATGCCGGTCATGCCGCCGATGCCCTTGCCCATCGTATCGCCCCACGATACGGCGGTGTGGGCCACGTTGCGGCCCACGGTCCCCATGAAAGTCTCTTTGGGAGCGGCGTTGGTTAGAGATTGGATTGAAGAGGGGGTTACCACCCGCGCGGGGAGAGTAACCGGGCTTGCGCCGATCGCGCTGGTCATTGTGTCCGACACCTCCGGGGAATGTAGCAGAGAACCCATCTATATCGTAGAACCGAGCAATCACTCTGGCGCGAGGCGCAGTAGCCCCGCTTTGTCGCCCGTATGCTAGCAGAGCCCCCGGAGAAAATTGTAAACAAAATGTTAACAGCCTTTGTTGGGGGTCCAGGGGGCGCCGAAGACGACTTGCCCTGGGTCAGATCCCGATATGGGGACGTTCACACTTTGGCAACATGCTTGCGCTATACTGGCAGCAACTACTCAAGGAGGACACGCCCATGGCCCTGGCCGTCATCTTCGGACACCTCCAGAACGTCAACGACAACTTCCAGAATGAGCGCGCGCTCAACAACGTCCCCAGCATGGATGGCCGCAGCAAGGCCTTTCTGCGCGCCGCCACCTCCGGCTACGACCGGGCGCTGAACGCGTCCAACCCTCAGAATAACGGCTTCAATCGCGACGAGTCGCTGCGCATCAACAGCGTCCTGCACCGCGACATCCACACGGTGACAGCCGCCATGAAGGACGGCCGCGTCTCTCCCGCCGAACGCAAGACAATCAAGCGCCAGCTCCACCAGGCGCGGGCCCTGATCGCGAAGCTGAGAGAACAGTAGCCTTTGGATCCACTCCAGTCGGTGCTCGCGGGCATCAGCGACAACGCAAATGCCTCCGCCACGTCACGCCTGCGCGTCGTTATCGAGCAGGTGCGCGCCGCGCTGGAAAACCGCACGGAAAGCGGTGAAGAGGCCCTCGAAGACGCCTTGCAGCTGGCCCGTGACGAGGCGACCCGCCTGGACGCGGTGGGCAAGGAAGCCGAGCGGCTGGGCATGCCGGCCACTCCAGATGAGGCGCTCAAGTTGATTGCCGTGCCCGAAGCCATCCAGGTGGTGGCGGCCGGCCAGCGCAAGGCCTGGGACTACATCCTCGAAGCCGCCACCAGCGGCGACGCCACCTGGTGCGACGACGCGCTGGAGCTGGTCGGCGCGTGCGACGAGGCGCTCTCCGAGATCGAGGACGTGGTCAACGACATCACCGCGCTTTTCGAGGACGGCGAGGACTACCTCGACGACCCCTGCGGCGACGAAGGGTTTTAACAATGGCAAAGGGCAAAGGCAAGGCCCACAACCGCGAGACTGAAGACACCATGTTCCTGATGGCCGGGAAGAAATCCAAGACCCGGCTGCTCTACGAACCGTGGCGCATTTTCCGCATCATGGGTGAATTCGTCGAAGGATTTGACGACCTCGCGGAACTGGGCCCGGCCATCTCCATGTTCGGCTCGGCCCGCATCAGGGAAGGGCATCCTTATTACGACGCCGCCGTGCAGGTGTCCGGTCTGCTCTGCAAGGAGGGCTACGCGATCATCACCGGCGGCGGGCCCGGGCTGATGGAGGCCGCGGCGCGCGGCGCGAAGGAAGCCGGCGGCGTGTCGGTGGGCTTATCGATCGAATTGCCCTACGAGGAGACCTTCAGCTCGTACAGCGACAAAGTGCTGAATTTCCGCTATTTCTTCGTCCGCAAGGTCATGTTCGTGAAATACGCCCTCGGCTTCGTGATCTTTCCCGGTGGATTCGGCACCATGGACGAATTGTTTGAAGCGCTCACCCTCGAGCAGACCGGCAAGATCCACGACTTCCCCATCGTGCTGTTCGGCAGCGACTACTGGGGCGGGCTGGTGGACTGGATGCGCAACACCATGATGGCCAACCGCACCATCAACCAGGAGGACCTCGACATGTTCCTGCTCACCGACGATCCCGCGGAGGTGGCCGCGCACATCAAGGCGCGCGTGGACAACCAGTCGTATCTCAAGGGGCAGGCTTCCACGCTCAAGCAAGGAGCGCGCGCCCGCGACATTATCGCCGGATGATTGCCCGACTCCTCATCCTCGCGCTGCTGGCCTTTGGCGCCCTTTCCTTCGAGCGCCTGCCGGTGGGCACCGTCCTCGACGGCACCGAATTACGCGCCAGCCTCCCGCCCGGCGCCATCCGCGGCGGACAGGCCAACACCGAGGCGGGCGCGATCCTCCTTCCAGAGATCACGGCCACCACGAAGCGGCGCGACGAGCCCGCCGCCCTGTTTTTCAGCAACGCCCCGGAGATCCTCAACGTCATCACGCTTCCCAAACGGCGCGGACTGCTCGCCACCGCGCAGGTGGGCGCGGGCTCGGTGCGCATCCTCGTCTCGCACGCCAATTATTTCCCGTATCCCATGGACGTCGTGCTGCGCATGCACAACGGCGGCGACGAGAACGCGGAAGTGGTCCTGAGCCCGCGCGCCCTGGCCACCGAGAGCCTCACCCCCGGACGATTTCGGGTGGATGCGCTGGTGGGCGCGTTCCTGGTGCAGGAATACTTCAAGGACGTGGACGCGGTCGCGAAAGAGCGCGGCTGGCGACCACCCGACGGGGTTCGCAAGCGCGTGGTCCGCTACCGCAGCGAATCCGACGCCGTGCTCATCCCCGCGTTTCAGAAGCACGCGAGCTTCATGGGGATGCTGACAACCAGCGTCCCGCTCACCCTGTCCCTTTATGTGGTGCCCGCGCGCGAGCGGATCGTCGTGCGCGACTGTCCCCCGGTGCCGCGCAGCGGAAGTCAGGTGCGCGGCCTGTTCGAGAAGCCCGACTGCGAGGTGGAAGCCACCATCGATGTCAGCGGAGGAACGCCGTCGCGCTACGCGTTCGGCGAGTCCGAGCGGGACAACGCCCTGGGCGTGCTCGACGGCGGCAACTGGATGCAGGGAACGGACGCGACCATGCCCGGCACGCCGGAAACCGTGGTCAACCGCGGGGACTTCGGAGGCATCACGCATCTCACCGCCACGGTGAAAGGGGAAGGCTACGGCGGCGCCTTGCTGATGCTGGTGGCCGGCGGTCGCAAGGTCCTTGTCTTCCCCAAACCGACGGGACCGCCCCTCTTGCTGCACCAGTGGAACGGCGTGGTTGTGGGCCGCGTGAAGGTGGGGGAAACCTGGCGCCACGGGTTCACACTGCCCCCGAACTCGTGGGCGCCGGTCTACCTTGTGGCCGTCCCTGTCCGAAAGCCCTAGGAGCCCGGTACCCGGGAAAAAGTTCACAATCTCGGGCTTCGGATGGAAGGAACCGGTCCTGAGGATGGTATAGTTAGGCGCGGATTTTTTTAGCGGGCTTCAACGCCCTTTATTTATAGCCGAACCCGTGAAAGTGGTCACAAATGAGAGCAACGTTCGGAGTTCAAGTACTGGTGGCGGTTGTGATCCTCACCCTGGTCACCTACGTAGGGTGGATCGTGCTGGACAACGTGTTCTATCGCCAGCAGGCTCAGCCCATTGCCTTTCCGCATGACCTCCACGCGGGGCAGCGTCAGATCGCCTGCCAGTATTGCCACCGAGGCGTCAACCACGCGGATATCGCCGGCGTGCCCTCGGTGCAGGAGTGCATGGACTGCCACCAGGCCATCCCCAAACTGCTCAAGGAGAGCGTCGAGGTCCAGAAGCTGAAGGGATACTGGGACCGCAAGGAGCCCATCAAGTGGTTTAAGGTGTACCAGCTTCCGGAGCACGTCCGCTTCAGCCACCAGGCGCACATCGCGCGCGGCTTCGACTGCGCCTACTGCCACGGCCAGGTGCAGGAAATGAAGGTCCTCAAGTTCCCGTGGACGTCGGCGTGGTGGCACTCGCCGGGCACCATGGGCTGGTGCCTCCAGTGCCATCGCGACAACAAGGGGCCGCAAGACTGTTCGGCCTGCCACAAGTAAAGATAAGGGTGACGTGATCGTGAACAGGCGAGAATTGCTGAAAGTCGGGATGCTTACCGGAGCCACCGCCGCCCTCGCGGGGTGCGCGCGGACCTCGGAGCAGGCCTTCGTGTCGGAAGCACTCATGCCGGAGTTCTACCTGCCCGGCATCGCGCAGTGGTACGCAACCACCTGCAACGAGTGCTCGGCCGGCTGCGGGCTCGGCATCCGCGTCATCGGCGGCCGCGCCAAGAAGGTGGAGGGGATTCCCACCCATCCGCTGAGCCGCGGCGGACACTGCGTGCGCGCCGAGTCGGCGTTGCAGGCGCTGTACAATCCGGACCGCCTGGTGGCCCCCTGGCAGGGCGGCGCGAAGTCGCCGGACGCGGACTGGAACGGCGCCCTGAAGGCGCTCACCGCGGCCCTCGAGGGCAACGGCCCGGCCCTGTGGATCGCCGGCACCCTGCGCGGCGCCACCGGCGCGCTCATCACCGAGGCGGCGCGCCGCATGGGCGCCCGCATCTGGCTGCTCGACTTCCCCGGCACGCGGGTCGAGCGGGCCGCCGCGCGCGCCAACGGACGGCTCCCCTGGCTGGACATCGCCAGCGCCGACTACGTGGTGAACTTCGGCAGCGATTTCCTCGGCACCGAGGACAACAGCGTCAACTTCAACTGGCAGTACGGCCAGTTCCGCAGCAGCCCGACGCGGCGCGTGCGCGGCATCCTGGTCTCGTTCGCCTCTCGGATGAACCTCACGGTGAGCAACTCGGACCGCTGGATTCCCACAAAGCCCGGCACTGAGGGCTTCGTGGCGGCCGCGGTGGGCAATCTCCTCGCCAGCAAGCACAACAAGCCGGGGATGCCCGAGTTCGCGGCCGGCATTACAGCGGCGCAGGCGGCTAAGAAATCCGGCGTCGACGAGAAGTGGATCCACCGCCTCGCCGAAAAGCTGGCCGAAGCGAAAAATCCCGTCGTGGTGGGCGGTTACGACAATGCCGCATACACCAACGGCGTGTGGTCGCTCGCCGTCATCAACGCGCTTAACAAGGTACTGGGCGGCGCGGACGCCACCTACGAGCCGGATCTCGTCCTGCCGGTAAAAGGCGTGGGCGGCAACCCCTCCTCGCTGATGGTTTCCGCGAAGCAAGCGCTCGACGGGCTCAAGGCCGGCACCTACAAGACGGTGATGGTGTCCGATTGCAACCCGGCCTACCAGCTGCCGGCCGCGCTCAACGTGGGCGCCGCCTTGCAGAAGGCCAACACCATCGTGTTCAGCCCTTACATCAACGAGACGAGCGGGGTCGCGAAGTGGACGCTGCCGACGACGTCCTTCCTGGAGAACTGGGACGACGCCGCGCTCGACGGTCCGGTGCCGGTGTACGGCGTGACCCAGCCGGCCGCGGTACCGCGCCCGGGCTCCATGCAGCTTGGCGACGTGCTGCTGCTGGCCATGGGCAAGAAGCCGGCCGCCAGCATGCGCGAGCTGGTCTGCGGCCGCTTCATGAAAGATCCCAACGACTTGAAGTCCGAGGATCGGAGCGGCTGGCTGGAGATCCTGGAGCGGGGCGGCATCTGGAAGGACGCAAGCCTTTCCTGGGAGCCGTACCCGTCGGGTCCCTCGGCGCCGCCGCCGCCGCCGGCCAACAGGGTGACGGCCGACCCGCCGAACGGGGTCTCCCCCTGGGAAGACCTGCTCGCCGCGGTACCGTCCAGGCCGGAAGATGCGGTCTTCGACGGGAGCGGGGAGTTCACGCTCCTTCCCTACCCGTCCCCGATCTGGGAGGACGGGTCGCTCACCAATCGCCCGTGGATTCCGGAAATTCCGGATCCGGTGATCCAGGTCAACTGGGGCTCCTGGGTGGAGATCAACCCGCGAGTGGCCGAGCGACTCGACATCCACCGCGGCGACCTGGTGACCGTCACCTCGTCGGCCGGCTCCATCACGCTGCCCGCGGTGCCAAGCCCGACCGTACACCCGCAGCTGGTGGCCATCCCGATGGGCTGGGGACACACCTCCTTCGGGCGCTACGCGGCCGGCAAGGGCGTCAATCCGATGTCCGTGGTCACCCCGGTCTTTCAGGACGAAACCGGGGAAATTGCCTACGCGGCCACCCGCGTCACCGTTACCA
>VGFD01000047.1 GCA_016868975.1 Armatimonadota bacterium
CGCGCCGGCGCCCTCGGAGAAGTCGGGGAGCTTCTCCTTGAGAGACTCTTCGATGAGGGCGCGCTTGAGGACGGTCCAGGCCTCAACGGCGAGCGAGGCGTCCTTCACGGATGCCGGCGTGCGCGCCAGATCCTGGCCAAAGACCGGGACGGCGCACAGCAAGAAGGCTGCGAGGGCGAGGATGGCTTTCATGGGGATTCCTCCGTTCCAGGGATCGGGACTTGGACGAGCCGCGTGCCGGGGTAGTAGTGCTTGATGATGGCGGCGTGATCGAGCCCGCGGGACGCCATGCCGGCGGCGCCCTCCTGGCACATGCCGACGCCGTGTCCCCAGCCGCCGCCCCTGAAGACGAGGCGGCCGTCAGGCTGGGGGACAATGTAGAACAGGGTGCTTTGCAGGCCGCCCTGGCCGATCCGTCCGCCGCTCCACAGCCAGCGGATCTTGTCGCGGGTCACCTCGCAGGTGCCCTCGGTTCCCTCGATGCGCATTCGCTGCACGCGGCCGTGCCGCGAGCGCTCCGCCACGCGCACCGACTTCAGGGTGCCAAGCCCGTGGTAATCGGCTCCCAGCGTCACCGGCAGGCTCTTCTGGAAGACCGTCTGCAACTGGGGCAGCGTGTAGGTTTCCGTCCAGCGGAAGCGAGGGCTGGTCTCGCAGTAAGCGTCCGGGGGATTGTCGATGAAGGCGCGGAAGGCGTCTTCGGAGGACAGGTCGGGCAGCGCGTCCGGTCCGTCGGAGTGCGCCACCAGGTAGGGGGTCGGCGGCTGCGGCCAGACCAGCTCGACGTTCTCGCCCACGCCGCCGCACACCGCGTGGAAGGTGGCGTCCGCGAACGCGTCGCCGCTTTTGACCACCTCGTCCCGGGTGGCGTTGACCGCCTTGCTGGTGGAACCCCACTCGGTAAGCATGCCGCCGTACACCTGGCAGTGGACGGTGCTGCACACGTCGTGGCCGTCGCTCCTGTGAAAGTCCCGCCGAGAGAGGGCGAAGGTGCGCGCGATCACCGCCATCGCGCGCAGCGCCTCGGGGGGATAGGTGCCGGGGACCTCGTTGGGAACCACGCCGGCCACGTACTGGTTCACCGGCAGGACGTTGATGGCTTGCAACCGGTCGTTGCGCGCGCGCACTTCCACCAGCCCGCGGAAGGCCTGCGCCCTGCAGGTGCCGTTCGGGCGCAGATCGAGGAACCCGAGCGGCTCCGCGCGGCGCTGGGAGGCGACCGCCACGCCCGATTCCCCGCGCGCCAGCAGGCGGTGGTTGCCGTAGACGGCCACGTACGGGCGGCCCAGCGCGGGCGCCACCGGCCGCAGCTCGATCACCGTGCCGGCCGGCAGCAGCAGCTCGTTGCCCTTCACCCGATCCAGGGGACCGCCCAGGCTGGTGACTCGCAGGCCGCCGCCGGACGCCAGGCCGATCGCCTCCGAGGCGTCGCGCACCGCCACGCGCATCAGCGCTCCGATGGGCGCAACGCCCTCGGATGGGCCGCCGGTCGGGATGTCGAGCTTCCCGGTCGCGCTCGCCGGCACGACCCGGGGAAAATTGGAGTCCGCGCCGTCGAGCCGCCGCAGCAGCGCGAGCAGGAGCGCCTGCACCTCGCGGCTGCGCGACAGCTCCGGGGCGGGGAGGTTCTCGCCGGCGTAGATGACCCGGCCGCTCGCCGACTGCACGATGGCGGCCGCCGAGGAGCCCGCGTCGCTGGTGGGCGTCATGCCGTCGACATTGACCCAGGTCGCGAGGATGCGGGCCTCGGGCCGCGCGCTCACCAGCATCGCTGTGTTGCGCCCAAGCTGGATGCGGGGCAGGGGCGTCTTGCGGCCCAGCGCGGCGCCCACTTCCGAGGCGAGCCGGCCGTCCAGCTCCAGGTATTCGCAATTCGGCGGCCCGCTCACCCAGCGCTGGAAGTCCGCGCCGAACAGATCGGCCCACTGGAAATTGTTCTCCGTGCCGACCCGCTTGTTTCCCTCGTCGCGGTAGGAGGCCATCTCGGTGGCCAGCAGGCGCCCGCCCTTTTCCACGTAGCGGCGCACGGCCTCGGCGCCGTCGCGAGAGACGCAGCGCGCGTTGGGGACCACGAGGATGCGGAACTTCGCGAGACGCTCGTCAACCAGGTCCTGGTCGCTGACCATCCGCACTTCAATGCCGAGGCGGCGCAACGCGTGAATCGCGCCCTCAGTCTCCCACTCGCCGATCCACGAGGAGATGCGGAGGGAGGCGCCGCTCTGGAGGACGGCGATCGGCGGTCCGGCCGGCGCGCGCGCCGGCTTGACGGGCGACCTGGAGGGCTTCGGTGACGCCGGTTTTTGGGGCCGCGCCGGAGGAGAAGCGGGCGGCGGGCCGGCCTGCGGCGCGCACGACAGGGTGAGCAGGGCGATCAGGACCAGGGCCGCGGCCAGCACGCGTCTCAAGGTCGCTTCTCCTTTCCGTGGAACTTGAGTGGGACTCTCCGTGGAACTTGAGTTTTCTTCCACGCGGAGGAGGTGAGTCCTGCCTATTTCCCGCATCATAGCAGGGTTTTATCCACATTCTCGGAACCGGTGGGCCGTGAAACATTGAGGAATCCTCCTCAATGGTCTGAAAATCTTTTAGGACCGGGGGCGGGGGGCGATGCGTCTAGTGGGGCCGCTCTCAGCGGGAGACTAGTCCTTTCGGACTAATCTGACTGTAAGTCATAAGCCGCTCGAGCGATTCCGCCCGAAGAAAATTCGCGGTATTATCAGGCTACGGGGATAGGGACGTACAGCAGGGGCACCACCACCGGCGCGCGACGAGCGCGCCATACCATACCGCGCCATACACATAAGGGGAGAGGCTGCCAGGGGCAGTCAGGACGGGAGGTCCGAACGTGAAGAGAGTGCTCATCGCCGAAGACAACGAGTTGCTCGCCAACCTGTGGAGCCGCGCGCTGGCCGCCGAAAAGTTCGAGGTGGTCCACGCCCGTGACGGAGAAGAGGTCGTCACGATGGCGCAAGCTTCCGACTACGACCTCATCTTGATGGACATCATGATGCCCAAGTTGGACGGCCTGGAAGCCTGCCGCCGCATTCAAGAGAAGACCTCGCGGCCTCCCAAGGTGATTTTCGTGTCCTGCCTCGCGCGCTCGGCCGACATCGCCGAGGCCAACAGCATGCGCGCCGCGGATTTCCTGGTGAAAGGCCGCTTCTCGCTGGCATACCTGGTCACCCGAGTGGCCACCGTGCTGGAGGGGCCGTTCAACTTCACACCCGCCGCGGCGTAGGTTTTTCCAGGAGCGGGACGAACTGACGACCTGCCATGCCATCGTCGGGTGTCGCTCTGCTCAAGGAAACGCTGCTCAGCACGCACCTCGTCACCGAGCAGCAATGGAATTACGCGGTAAAGACGGCGCAATTGCGCGGCGTCAGCCTCGAGAAGGTCTTTCTCGAGATGGGCGTGGTCGAGGCTGAGAAAATCAGCCATATGGCCGAAATTCTCTACGGCGTCCCCAAAGTCAGCATTGACGACTACGTGGTGGAGCCGGAACTGCTCAAGCTGGTTCCTCGTGAGACCGCCGAGCGCTACCACGCCATCCCGCTCTACGCCAGCGGCGCCAACCGCCTGACGGTGGCCATGGTGGACCCCCTCGACGTGGACGCCGTCGACGCCCTGTCCTACATCGTGCAGAAGGATCTGCGCGTGGTGTGGATCTCCGAGGATGATTTCGCCCGGGCGGTCAAGCTATACGACGGCGATCCCTCGGCCGGCTCGCTGCGCAAGATCCTGGATGATTTCCAGGGCGACGGCCAGCTCGCGGTCCCGCAGGATGAAGGCGCCCGCGAGGACAGCGAAAGGCTGCTCCGCATGATGGCCGAGGAGGCGCCGGTGGTGCGGCTCTCCGCGGTCCTGTTCACCCAGGCGGTGCAGTGGCGGGCCAGCGACATCCACCTCGAGCCGGGCAAGACCGAGGCCCGCGCCCGCATCCGCGTGGACGGCCTGTTGCAGGATTTGATGACTCTGCCCATGGCGATTTACACGGCCCTCATTTCCCGTCTGAAACTGACCGGCAACATGGACATCACCGAGCGCCGCCTTCCGCAGGACGGCCGCTGCGAGTTCCAGGTCGAGGGCCGCACCGTTGATTTGCGGCTGGCTTCGGCGCCCTGTCTGTACGGCGAGAAAATGGTGATTCGCCTGTCGGACTCCGAGGCGGTGCTTCCAAAGTTGTCGCAGCTCGGATATTCGCCGCGCAACCTGGAGCGCTTCGAAGGGCTGCTCTCGCGGCCTTACGGGATGATCCTGGTGACCGGACCGACCGGCAGCGGAAAGTCGACCACGCTGTACGGCGCGCTGTCAATTTTGAACTCGCCCGAGAAAAATATCCAGACGATTGAGGATCCCATCGAGCGCAAGGTGGACCGGGTGAATCAATTGCAGGTCCAGAGCCGCATCGGACTCACCTTCGCGCGCGCGCTGCGGGCCTTTTTGCGCCAGGATCCGGACGTGGTGATGCTGGGCGAGATCCGTGACGCGGAAACCGCGGAGATCGCGATTCAGGCGGCGCTGACCGGACATCTGGTGCTGAGCACGCTCCATACCAATGATGCCATCGGCGCAATCACCCGCCTGGTGGACATGGGCGTGCCGGCCTACATGGTGGCGGCCGCGCTGCGCGGCGTGTTGGCCCAACGGCTGGTGCGCAAGTTGTGCCAGGTGTGCCGCGAGCAGGCGCCGATCCGCGACGACGAAGTGAAGGCGATTCTCGACCAGCCCGCCATCATCTCGGAGGTCTTCCGCGCGGCGGGCTGCGGCGCGTGCGGCGGCAGCGGCTACTCGGGCCGCACGGTGATCTCGGAGGTCATGGTCATGTCCCCGGAAATTGCCCGCGCCGCGGTGGCGGGCGCGGACTCACACGCGCTGCTGGCAAAGGCCCGGGAGGGTGGCTACACCACGATGCGCGACGACGCGATGCAAAAGGTGGCCGAGGGGCAGACCTCGATGGACGAGGTACTCCGCATGACGATGTCTCTGGATCTCTAGGTTAACCACGCAATGCCTGGTAATATTGCCACGCATTGCGTGGTTAACCGTGTACGTCAGCTCACAACCGGCACGCTTTCTCAATCGGGCAGGGCGCGCATACCGTCGCGTCCCGCTCGTGGCGGCAGTCGCCGCTGATGCCCAGGTGGCACAGCGCGAAGTCGTACTTCATGGGGTCCTCGGGATCCAACCGCCGCAGGACCGAGGTGATCTCCTCGGCCATCTTCCAGTCTGGCGTGGCCCGTGCCGTGAATCCCATGAAGCGCGACAGGCGAATAATGTGCGTGTCCAGTGGAATCACCAGCTCAGACGGCCGCGCCGCCGTCCAGGCGCCGCGGTCCGGGCGGGTGCGGCGGATCATCCAGCGCAGCCACAAATTCATCCGCTTGCACGCGCCGCCGTCCTTCGGGCTGGGCAGCAGGAATTTGATCCGCCGGCGATGCCAGTCCACCCGCTTTTTACCGATAAACGACATCGCGTCTGGGCGCACCGTTTCCACCAGGTGCTCAAGTCCAGCGCGCACCGTCGGCCCGTCATGCCCCTCGGCAAACAAACCCTCCAGGCTGCCGTGCCGTCGCAGCACGCCGCCCATGGCGGTACACAACGCGCGCAACTCAACTTCGCCGGTCATGCGGTGCAAAAATCCCTTGAACCGCTTATCGTCAAAATCAAAAGACCGTAACGCCTCCGCAGGACGCGGCCCGAGGCGGCCGAGCACGTCCTTTACCGAGTGCACCACGCGCTTTACGATCCCGTAGGCGAGGCAGGCGGCAAGAAATCCGGCCACTTCGCGATCGGCGGGATCCTCGTAGGGCAGGACGAGATGCAGGGGATCGCGCCGCAAGTGGCCGTCGTAATCGTAGGCCTGCACGAACCGATCGAGGTACGCGCGCAGACGGCGCGTGGAAAGCGCGGGCCGCGTCAGCAAACCGTCACCGCCCGATGGCGAGGTTCAGCCGGGTCAGCGCGCGCTTTACGTCGTAGTCCGCGCGCACTTGTCCGGCCCGCGCGCGGGTGTAGGCCACCTGGGTGTCGAGCACGTTGAGGATGGTGTTCACGCCCGCCTTGTATTGTCCCTCGGCCACCGCCATCCCCTCGGCCGCGTCGGCCACTTCCGCGGCGCTCAGCTTGCTGCGCTCGCGCGCCGTTTGCAGGCGCAGCCAGGCGTCCACCACCTGTGCGTCCACCTCGCGCGCCAGCGTGTCGACGCGCGCCTCGGCGCCTTGCTCCAGGGCCCGCGCCTCGGCGATGCGCGCGTTGATGATGCCGCCGTCCACCAGCGGATACGAGGCGTACAAGCCCGCCGACCAGCCCTGGTGCTGGGGCAGGGCCTCGTCGGTCGTGTAGCCCACGTAGCGCCCGCCGGCCACCGCCTCCAGCTTGATGGCGCGCTCCCGCTTGGCGGCGTCCCAGGCGTGGGCCAGGGCGTCGCGCTCGTCGCGGCGGGCGGCCAGATCGGGCCGCCCCGTCTGGGCGAGATGCCGCAAATCATCGAGCGTGCCGGGCGGCTCGTCGATGGGGATTTCTTTTGCAATGGCCACCGTGCGCGTGGGGTCGACGCCCATCAGACGATTCAAGTTCGCCTGCGCGAGCTGCACCGAGTTGCGCGCCGACGCCAGGATGGTTTCCGCGCGCGCCACCGGGGTCCGCGCGAAAGTGATGTCCGCGCGCGCCGTCACCCCGGCTTTGTAGGACGCCTCGGCCAGTTTCAGGTGCTCGCGCGCCACCCGCTCGGCCTCCGCCTCCACCCCCAGGAGCGCCTCCGCCTCGAGGATGTCAATAAAGGCCTCGCGCACCTGGCTGCGCATCTGATCCACGCGCCACAATAATTCCCCGTAGGTGGCGCGGGCCGCCGAGACGCTCTGCAAGATCCGCTGGCGGATGTGCCCGCCGTCGCTGATCAACTGGCGCAGCGAAAGCTCATCCTCAAATTGTGACAGCGTGAAAGGCGCCGCCTGAATGGTTTGCGGGCGCCCGAACACGGTGGTGCTGAACGGCACGCCGAGCGGCTGCTTGTAACGTTGCGCGGTATAGCTGATGGTGACCTTTGGGTTGTATCCGCTCGACGCCTGGTAGATGCGCGCCACGGCGGCCTCCACCTCGGCGATGGAGGCGCGCAGCGTGGGGCTGCGGACGATGGCCAGGTCCTCGGCGTCCGGGAGCGGGAGAGGCTGGCGCGGCGGCCACTCCGGAGACCGCATTTGCGGCCCTGGCGGCGTGGTGGTGCGTGGCAGCCGGGGGATTGTTGGCACGACCGGAGGCTCGTCGTAATCGGGGAGCACGGGTCGGGCAGCCGCCACGCCGCAGCACAGCAGCCAGACGAGAAGCAGTCGCCGGAAAACGATCAGAAGTCGTCCCGCAAGAGATTGAGCATCTTGCGGGCGTGCTGGTCTTCCTTGTCGAGCGTCAGCACTTTCTGAAAGTGAACCAGCGCTTCTTCAAACTCGCCTCGCTTGTAGCACATCAGCGCCAGGTTGTACTGGGCTTCCTTGTGATCCGGTCGGAATTTCACCGACAGCCGGAACTCGCCCTTGGCCTGGTCGTAGAACGATTCGTTTTCGGTCATCGAGAGGCCCAGCGTGAAGTGCACGTCGGCCTGCTTGGGGTCGTAGGTGGCGGCCGATTCGTCCTGCGTCTTGCTCTTCAAGAACGGCGAGAAGATGCGCTCCAGCAGCGACGGCTCCTTCTGGTACTTGGCCTTCTTGGTATATTCAGCGGCCTCCGCGCGCCGCCCGCCAGTTTCCTTTACGAAGCGGCGCGGCTGAAACTGCGGCTGTCGGTCGTACTCCTTGCGCTTTCCCGGATCGTTGAGGATATTGTAAGCCGCCACCAGTTCCTTCATTTTTTCGTCGGAGTACAGGCGAAGGTCGGGATTGAGGTCCGGGTGGTACTTTTTGCTGAGCATGCGGTACGCTTTGCGGATATCCTCCGCGGACGACGTGGGCGCGACCCCCAGGACCTTGTAATAATCTCTTACTGCTGCCATCTATTTTTTCTCCCCGTGTCCTGGTGCACCTTCGAACCGAGCGAATCAGGGGCCGCCGTGGCTGAGAAGGTGCAGTCAACCACTTTGCGTTCTTGCGTGGCGTCGCGTCCGAGGTTGAGGAATTCTGACAATTGCGGCCACACCATGCTAGGACCGGAGCTTGGCCAGCTGCTGGGTCGCTTCCTCGTCGTCGGGATGGCGCTCCAGAATTTTCTTGAATTCCAGCACGGCCTTTTTCTTGTCGCCCATGTCCAGATACACGTGGGCCAGGTTGTGATGCGCCCGCGCGTATTCCGGCTGGTGGGTGATGGCGTCGCTGAACGCATCCGCCGCTTCGCCGTAGCGCCCCAGGCTGGCCAGGGCGATGCCGAGGTTGTTCATGCACAGCGTGTCGCGGGGGTTCCCCTGGAGAACCACGCGGTACTCAGCGACCGCATCCTCGTACTTTTCCTGGGCCAGGTACGCATTGCCCAGGTTGAAGTGCGCGCGGGTGTAGCGGGGATTGACCTCAATGGCCTTCTTGTAGGAGCGGATCGCCTTCGCGTACTGCCCGGACCGCTCGAAGGCGACGCCCAGGTTGTTGTGCACGTCGGCGTAGCGAAACTTGATCTTGATGGAGAGCACCGTCTTGTACTCGTTGATGGCTTCTTCATGCAGACCGGCGTCGCTGTACAGCTCGCCCAGCTTGCGGTGCGCGTCGATGTAGTTGGGATTGATGGAGATGGCCCGCCGGTACTCGGCGATGGCCCTTCCCATGTCGTCCCCGCGGGCCTCGTAGGCGCCCGCCAGCTTGTAGTGGACGTCCGCGTAGTTCGGGTGCTGCTCGAGGATGGCGCTGTAGGCGCGGATGGCCGTGTCGACCATGTGGTTGATCTCGAACACGGAGGAGAGATCGAGCAGTTGCTTGACTTCGTCCCTGCTCAGCGGACGGCGGCTCTCCTCTTTGAGAGGCGTGCCGCACTCGTGGCAATACTTGTTGCGCTCGGCGTTCTTCGTGTCACAGGCCGGACACTGCATGGCGTATCCTTTCCGGAGTCGGTACCGCGTGTTTGCCGGGGGGTGAAAGCGACGCCCCCTGGAGGTCTGGTCGGAGGGGGAGCCGCGAATTTCCTTCGCGGCCCCCTCCGGCGATTCCTCTGGTAGTGCGATCGTGCCGGAACGCGCCACGACGCGCCCGGCCCGTGGGGTTGGCCCCTGGGACCCGATGTGCTAGAATGCAACCGAACGTCCGCGAAACGGAGCACTGGCATGCTCAAGCTCCTGGAGTCGATGAAGAAGTCGCCATCGTACGTGGCGAGCGGCCAGAAGGTGGTCGTGCGGCAGTTGGGTCGCCAGGACCTGAAGCGCATCAAGCGCTGGTTTGCCAACCTCGAGCTGGTGAGCCTCGCCTTCGGCCTCCAGGGTGACGCCTCCACCCTCCAGCGCATCGCCGACGACTACTATCGGGAAATCTTCTGGTGGCAGAAGAACGCGCTGGCCATCGACACCCTCAGCGGCGAGTGCATCGGCTTCATGAAGTACACCATCCGCGAGGATCACGAGATGCACGCCAAGGTGGGCATCCTCATCGGCGAGCGCCCCTACTGGGAGCACGGCTACGGCACCGAAGCCATGCAGATGCTGCTCCGCTACCTCTTTGAGAACCTCAAGGTCGACCGCGTCGAGCTCGATACCGCCGAGTTCAACACGCGCGCCCAGCGCTCGTTCGAGAAGTGCGGCTTCCGCAAGCTGGGGGCGTTCGCCGAGGTCAACCACCACGACGGCCGCTCGGCGCAAAAGATCTGGATGAGCATGGACCGCGCCGAGTACGAGCGGGTGTGTCTGCCCTAGTAAAGTCGCGCTAGAGCCTTTCCAGCTCGCCCTCCAGCAGCCGCGGCGGATGGCCGGGGAACTGCCGCCGCCCGCGCACCTGGCCGTTGGCGTCGATGATCACCAGATTCATGGGCGGCTTGGCGCCGTCAGTGTGGAAGCCGGTGTACAGCTTCACCATGCTCCCGTCGTCGTCCACGACCACGATTTGATCCAGCTGGTACTTCTCGTCGAAGGCGCGCGCCCGGGACGCGAACTGGCCTTCCGTGCTCACGATGAGCACGCCCACGCGGGCGTGCCGTCCCACCGCGTCAAACAAGGATTGCGCCGCGGCCAGGTCCCCGTTCGAGAAGTTGGTGAACCAGATGAGAAAGGCCCGCCCACGGAAGCGCGCCAGCTCGGCCGGGGTGCCCTCCACCGTCGTCTCGGTGAAGGCCGGGGCCGGCGTGCCGCTCTCCACCCCGTCCGCCCATGCGGCCAGGGAGAGCCCGACGAACAGGACCACCGCCAACAGCGTCTTCATTGCCCGGTCACCGCCTCCAAGGTTTCCATGACCTGTCGCAGGAGCGCCTCATCCTCTTGCAGCCAGGTGCGCAGCGGCTCGTTCCCGAGGGATTCGACGGCGGCCACCGCCACTTCCTCATCGGCATCCCCGAGCATGTTCGCAAGCACCGCCAGGATGCGCCGCTCGCGGCCCATGCCCAGCGCGCGGGCCGCCTGCAGGCGCACTCCGGGGGCCGGGTCGGCGGCCAGCGCCAGCAGGAGATCCGCGCCGGCCTCGCCCGAGCCGGACAGCCAGCCGGCCACTTCGGCGCGGCGCTCCGCGGCGAGCCAGGGCATGCCCAGCCGCAGCTCCGCGGCCACCGCCTCCATCACCTCACGGCGGCGCGCCATCGGCATGTGCGCCACGTGGCGCAGCGAGGTGAACGCCGCGTCGCGCACCGAGGCGTCGGCGTCGGAGAGCAGCCGCGCCGTCTCGGGGATGACCGCGACGTCGTCCATCCCCTTGAGCGCCGCGACCGCAACGCCGCGCAGGGCAGGGCGGGGATCGTCGAGCAGGGCGCGCACCTCGTCGAGCAACTCGAGCAGGCGGTAGCGCCCGCACAGCATCGCGGCGTGGGCCGCGACGCGCAGGTCGTCGCCGGCCAGGGCGTCGCGGTAACGCTCCACCGCGGCCGCCCGCGACACCCAGGCGGCCTCGAACAGGCCCACCCGCGCCGCGCGGTCGGTGGGCGCGGCGGCGCCCACGTTGCGGGTCAGCCATTCCAGGCGGTCGGCCACTTCCCGGCCGCCCTGCACGTTGAGCACGCGCAGCCCCACGCCGGCCGCGTTGACGCGGACGTTTTCGCCGCCCGGAAATACCTCGGCGTCCAGGGGCGGAAACCAGATCGCCTCGAAATATTCCTGGTAGTCGCGCACGTAGCCGGCCAGCACTGACGGCCCCTCGCCGGGCGACCAGGTCAATTCACGGGTGTCCGAGCCCCGCACCCGGCCCTCGACGCGGAAAATATCGTCGGCCGCGAAGTGGCGCACGTAGGCCTTCGCGAAATGCCAGAACGCGTGAATCTCGTCGCCTTCCTCGGGGGGCAACTCCACTTGATGATTGGTGTCAGGGGTCGGCACAGCCACCTCCGTTCTAACGGCCTGTTCCGAGTAATTTGCCGCCCGGGCGGGTTCTATAAAACCGCCGTCCCGCAGGCCAGCCCGAGCACCTCGCGCAGCCGCGTCAGGTCGCCCTCCCGGACGCACGCCTCGATCTGGCCCAGCGCCTGGGGAAGCGGCGCCCGCGAGGCGAGCGCTTCCTCGCGCGCCACGATTTTCTGGATTTTTCCCACGCTGGTTGGGCGCGCTTCTTCGTCGGCGCCCACCAACTCTTCGAACATTTTCTCGCCGGGCCGCGCGCCCAGCACTTCAATGGGGATGTCCGTCTCCGGCTCGTATCCTGACAGCCGGATCATATTGCGCGCCAGGTCGAGGATGCGCACCGGCTCGCCCATGTCGAGCACGAAAATCTCGCCCCCGGCGGCCAGCGCCGCGGCCTGGATCACCAGCGCCACCGCCTCCGGAATGGTCATGAAAAAGCGCGTCATTTCCGGGTCGGTGACGGTAACCGGACCGCCCAGCGCGATCTGCCGGCGAAACGTGGGAATCACGCTGCCCCGCGATCCGAGGACGTTTCCGAAGCGCACCGCCACGAAAAGCGTTCCCGAGGACGCGCGCGCGGCGTCCCGCACGATTAATTCCGCGAGCCGCTTGGAGGCGCCCATCACGCTGGTGGGATTGACGGCCTTGTCGGTGGACAGCAAGATGAAGCGCTCGACGCCATGCCTGGGCGACAGCTCCACCAGCCCGCGGGTGCCCAGCACGTTCACCGTCATCGCTTCTTCGGGATTGGCTTCCATCAAGGGCACGTGCTTGTGGGCGGCGGCGTGGAAAATCACCTGGGGGCGGGTTTCCGCGAAGATCCGCTCGAGACGGGTGACGTCGCGCACGTCCGCGATCACCGGGGTGAGCGGCACGGTGCTGCGGCTGCGCAGCTCGACCATCATCTCGTGGATGCTGTTTTCGCCGCGCCCCAGCAAAATCAACTGGGACGGCCCCAGGCGCGAGACCTGTCGGCAAATTTCCGAGCCTATCGATCCGCCGGCTCCGGTCACCAGCACCCGGCGCCCTTCAATGAACGAAGCGATGCTCTGGATGTCGAGCTGCACCGGCTCGCGCTCCAGCAAGTCCTCGATGCGCACCTCGCGGATCTGGCTGACCGTGGTGCGGCCCTCCACCACGTCGGGCAGGCTGGGCACCAGCTTCAGCTCGATGTGGCGCGCCGACTCGCACAGGGAAATCAGGCGGCGCACCACGGCGGGGTCGGGGATGGCGGTGATGATCTCGTCGACGCCCCGCTCGGACACCAGCCGTGGAATATCCTCCAGGACGCCGAGCACCGGCGTGCCGCGGATGCGCATTCCCACGCCGGACGGATTGGGGTCGACAAAACCCACCACGTCGTAGGAGCCCGACGGCTGCCGGCGCAATTCCCGGAGGGTGGCCTCGCCGGCGTCATTGGCGCCCACGATGAGGATTTTCCGCGCCCCGGGCACGTGCGGCGGCACCATCGGCTCGCTGGAGAGGCGCAGCGTGAAGCGAAGCGCGCCGACCAGCATCATGGTGAATATCCAGGCGATGATGATGATGCCGCGCGAGTACATCGATCCGCCGGTGGCCGCGGAGAGCACCACGAACGGCGCGTAGGAGAGGCTGACCGCCGCCACGATGGTTTTCAGCTCGTGCACTCCGGCATAGCGCCACACGCGTCGGTACAGGCCCATGGCCCAGTACACGACCAGGTTGACAGCCACGATCGCAAGGTGCACCATCAGCACTTTCGGGCCGAGGTACTTCGCGGGGATGAGGTCCTCGCTGAAGCGCAGGTGGACCGCCAGCAGCAGCGAGGCCAGCACCAGGGCGGCGTCCGCGGCTGCCAGCACCCAGTTCATGGCGCCGCGGACTCCAGTGCCGGCCGCGGCGAGGTCCCCCGCGGTTTGGGCGTCGCGCGGCGCGCATACACCACCAGGTTGTCGGACAATTTCATGTGCAGCGTGCGATCCGGAATGAACCGCATGGCCCGTCCCACCACCTCGGCCACCAGGGGTAGATCGACGAGATTGCGGGCGATGTGCAGCACGTAGTGCAGCGTGGTGATTTTCTCGTCCGGCTCGATGCGCACCACCTCAAG
Organism: Armatimonadota bacterium; assembly: GCA_016868975.1. Classification (GTDB taxonomy): domain Bacteria; phylum Vulcanimicrobiota; class Xenobia; order RGZZ01; family RGZZ01; genus VGFD01. The sequence goes on from VGFD01000047.1 coordinate 13,521, forward strand.
CCCGGCCCGCCGCGAGATCTCGATCATGGTGGCGCGGGAAAAATAATAGAGGTGCTGCGGCGGATTGTAGATGCGGTTGCGCTTGCCTTGCAGGCGCGACCAGATGTTGGCCACGTCGCCGGTGGAAAACGCCAGGATGCCGTCGTCGCTCAGCAATTCCTGGGCCCGGGTCAAATAGCCGCGTGGATCGCGCAGGTGCTCGAGCACGTCCCACAGCGTGACCACGTCGAATTTCTGGCCGCGGAACGGCTCCAAGGAATCCCCGTGGACCACCGAGAGCCCCCGCTGCACCGCTTGTTTCCAGGCGTACTCCGACACTTCGGTGCCGCATCCCACCCATCCGCGGCGCTCGGCGGCCTCCAGGAAGAATCCCGTGGCGGTGCCCACGTCTAGAATGCGGCGCGGTTTCTGGGACGGCCCCAAGAGGTCTTCGAGCCGCTGCAGTTTCAAATCGAAGGTGGCCACCAGCGTCTCGCGGTCCTCGAGGTAGTTCAAATATCCGCGCCGCTCCGGATCGCCGGTAAAATATCCTTCGTCGTACCAGGCGTTCACTTCCGCCGCGCTGGGCATCCGCTCCAGGCAATGGAGACCGCAGTCGCGGCAGGCCACGATGGGAAAGCGGAATTTCTCGAACAGGTGGACGCGGCGCGTGGAGCCGCACAGGTTGCAGCCGGACTCAGGCGTCATGGGTTTTCTTTTCCTTCGAAGATTCCCAGCCGTGCCCGTAGGTGTTCTCACCCTTTGCCAGCACCCCGAAAGTGCGCAGCATGATTTCCAGGTCGAGCCGCAGCGAAGCCTTCTCCACGTATTCCACGTCGATGCGGATTTTCTCCGGCCAGGTCAGCGAATTCAGGCCGCTCACCTGGGCCAGCCCGGTGAGCCCGGGCGGCACCAGCAGTCGACGGCGCTGTTCGGGCGTGTACACATCGACCTGGTATTGCAGCGTCGGACGCGGCCCCACGATGCTCATCTCGCCGCGCAGCACGTTGAGCAGTTGGGGAAGCTCGTCGAGGTGCCAGCGGCGCAGAAATCGCCCGATGCGGGTGATGCGCCGGTCGGCGGCTCCGTCGATCTCGTAGCCGATCCGATCGGCGCCCACCACCATGGTGCGGAACTTGAAGAACGGAAACGGCCTGCCGAACTGTCCCACGCGCTGGTGGACGTAGAACACCGGGCCGGGATTGTCGAGCACGATGGCCGCCGCGATCACCAGGAGGACCGGCGCCAGCAGCACCAGCGCAAAGGAGGCGATGGCCACGTCCAGGAGCCGCTTGAGGAGCCGGTAATCGCTGCTCATCAAGGAGGATATTCGCGCCGTCAAGCCGTTTCCTTCGGTATCGGCAGCAGCAGGTACCACAGGTAGACCGAAATGTTCGCCATCGGCTCGGTGGTCATCGTGATCACGTCGCCCTTCTTCACGTTGCCGAGCCACAGCACGGCTGCCTTCTCCTTGGGAAGCAGGCCGTGGCGGCCGCCGGGCAGGAAGAGGACCTCGTTGGCCGCATCCTTGACGTTGGTGACGAGGTGGCGGCCGCCGAACGTGTTGTAGGGATTGAGCACGATCAGCGCCATCCGATCGCAGCCCGGCGGCAGCGCCTGGATTTTCACCCGCATCCCGACGACCGCGCCGTACTTGCCGCGGTTGTCGGTGCGCCGCTTCTTCGGATCCCGGATGGTCTGATCCCAGCCCGGTACTGATTCGTACAGGGTATAGGCGCGGACCGGGTGGGCGCTCCAGCGCGGCACGTTGTAGGTAACCGTCGCCATGCGGTCGGGGTAGTGAAAGTGCCCGCGCGCGTGCTGATACGCCTCCATGATGCGCTTGTAGCGGCGCGGCAGCAGGGCGGGGTCGATGAACTTCTTGAGCCGCTCGGCCTCCTCTTTCCACACGATGGAGTGGAGGACGGGAAGCGCGTCGATCTCCGCGAGCCCCGCCGGCATTGGCGCGGACGCCTCGGTCACCACCGACACGAGCTCGCCCGGCACGGTCGACACGAACTCCATCTGGGCCACCGCGGTCTCATGCGGCTTCATGGCGATCTGGAAAAGCGGGTGCGGCGCGCCCGCGCGAACCCCGACCCGCGGCTCCACGGGGGTCTCGAGATTTTGCTCAAACGCGCGCCGCGCCGCGTGCACGCTGTCCTTGTGCGAGAACAATCCCCGCTTGCGGACCATCACCACGCCGTCCTGGCGCGGGACCCAGAGCAGCCACAGGGTGAGCGGGCGATCGGCGCCGTCGGTGTGATCGAGCATCAGGCGCACCGGCGCCTTCCCCGGCAGGCTCGAGCGCGCGTAAACCCCGGTGGCCCCCCGGGTCTGGTCTTCCCGCAGGCGGTCGTCGCGGATCTCCTCCGGCTGGTCGCTCAGAAACAGGAACGAGACGTCGTCGGGCACCACGTGCAGCGGGACGTTCAGGTGCAGGCCGGGGAACTTCCCCTTGAGCTCGCCGCTGTCGGTGCTGCGTCGATCCAGGTCGGCCGGCGTGCGGAAGTTGAAGCCGCCCTCGATTTGGGCGGGGGGCTTTTCGAGGGAGCCCACGGTGATGCCCAGCGTCTTCATGTCCACGATCTGGCCCGGGCCCGGGAGCGCGCGAAGGAGGCGCCCAAGTGCGTCGCTGGGGCCTTTGCTGGCGGAGGCGGGGAGGGCGAGCACCGTGAGGATCAGGAGCGGCCAGAGCCGAACGGCCAGCGCGAAGCGCCCAATCAAGATATGGGGATGACCTCGCGCATCCACTCGACCTGGCGCGCAAGGCCGTCCTCGAGCGAGACTTTCGGCTCGAATCCAAGCGCCTCTCGCGCGCGGGATGCGTCGGCCTGGCTGTGGCGCGCATCGCCGCGCCACTCGTCGCCGTACTTCACCTGGTGGTCAGGCACGCCCATGACCTCTTTCACCTTCGCCGCGAGGTCGCGCATGGTGATGACGCTTCCGCCCGCGACGTTGTAGGTCTCGCCGACGGCGCCGCGATCCAGCGCGGCCGCGAGCGCATCGGCGGCGTCCTTTACGAAGATCAAATCGCGCGTCTGGTTCCCGTCGTTGTAGACGTTGACCGGCCGACCGTCGATGATCGCCTTGATCCACTTGTAGAGCGCCATGTCGGGCCGCTGGCGAGGGCCGTACACGGAAAACATCCGCACCACCGTGGCCGGCACGCGGTTGGCCACGCGGTACGTGTCGCACAACCCCTCGCCGGCCATCTTGGTGGCGCCGTACGGAGAAACCGGCCGCAGGGGCGCGGATTCCGGGGTGGGCTGGGCGGGACGATCCCCGTACACCGACGCCGAGGAGACGTACACGAACTTGCGCACGTGCTGTGACGCCTCCAGCAGCACCTGGGTGGCGCGCACGTTGTTGCGGGCGTAGTGGGGAAACTCGCGTCCCCAGGAGTTGCGGGCGCAGGAGTGCGCGGCGAGGTGAAACACCGCGGTGACGCCGTCCATGAGGCTGATGGGCTCCACTTTGGTGAGGTCGGCGTCCACGAACTCGAAGCCCGACCGCCCCTTCAAGGCGGCGAGGTTGGCGTCTTTCTGCACGCGGCCGTACTGGTCGGTGAAGCAATCGACGCCGACCACCGTGTGGCCGTCGTCGAGGAGGCGCTCGGCCAGGTGGCTGCCCAGGAAGCCCGCGCATCCGGTAAGGAGGATGGTGTCGCTCATGACGTGTTGGAGGTTCGCGATCTTGAGGGAAATTCCTGTCCTCGCGGGAACGCGCCTGAGGGTCCCCAGCGCCGCTCAGGACGCGAACAGGGTCTGCAGGTACTGGAACATCTGGGGGTCCAGGTCGCGGACTTTCTCGCGGCCGCCGGGGCGGAAGAAGGCCTCCACGGTTTCCGCGAACCACTCCTGGGGATTGGTGCGCGCGTAGTCGGTGACCACGCCTTTGCGCTGCGCCGCGAACAGGTTCCAGAGCTGGACTGAGAGCGGCTGCAGGCGCTTGTTGCGCTCCTGGAACGTGTGGTCGAAGGCGTGCGCGAACTCGTGCCGCGCGGCCGAGCGGGGCAGGCCGAGGACTTCCTGGCCAAGCACCAGCAGGCGGCGCGACTGGTCGTACAGGCCGCGGACGCTCTCCCAGGGACGGCCGTCGAACGTCTTTTCCCCGGACGCCACCACCATCATCCCGGCCAGCCGTATGGCGGTGAGCGGCCTGTTGGGCTCCAGCACGATGACGTTCACCTTGAAGCCGGCCACCTCGCTGAGCATCTTCTCGCCCAACACCACCAGCTCGTCCTTGACCGCGTCCCGCGCCACGTCGGAGGAGCAGTAGCGTATCATCTTCTCCACCACCTCGCGCAGGTGGCCGCCGGGCCGCGCCGAGCGGGGACGCGGCATTTCGTCCCGCTGCGGGCCGCTCAGCATGATGGGACGTCCGTCGTGCTGATGCTGCTTCTCGTGCTGTTTGCCGTTGACCCCGCCGGCGGCTTCCTCCTCGCCCTGCTTTTCCTCACCGTACACCAGGTCGCGGAGCTGGCGGAGATTGTAGATCAGCTCCTGGATGCTGTCCTCATTGGAGGCGACGTCCGAGCCCTTCCCGGACATCTGCTTGCGGAGCTTCTTGAGCAGCTCCCTGGCTTCCGGGGACAGGTT
>VGFD01000048.1 GCA_016868975.1 Armatimonadota bacterium
TGGAGGCGCCTGGATCTCGGCCCGGCTCATGCTGTTGGTTCTCCCGCCGGTGTTGCTGCTGCGCATGGCGCTCAACGCCCTGGACGGCATGCTGGCGCGCCGTACGGGCAGCGAGTCGCTGCTGGGAAAGTGGCTCAACGAACTGGGCGACGTCATTTCCGATGCGGCGTTGTACCTGCCGCACGCTGCACGCCGTTTTCCACGGTGCATGCGCTGCTGGCCGGGTTCGTGTTGAGCCTCGCCGGGTTTCTCGGGGACATCCACGTGTCCGCGCTCAAGCGCGACCGCGGGCTAAAGGATTGCTCGAGCGCGCTGCCCGGTCACGGTGGCTTTCTCGACCGCGTGGACAGCCTGACCTTCACCGCTCCGCTGCTTTTGCACGGCGTCCGCTGGTTTTACACTTAACCGGCCGGCTCTCGTAGGACCTTTCCCGGGTCGCCTTGAAACGACTCGGCGTGCGCGCCGCTGGTTTTTGAGCATTTGACGCCCGCCATGCTGACCAAGGATCCGGGCCTGCTGGTGGAGGGGCTGCGCGCCATCGGTCACGAGGTCGCCATGGTCTGCAGTCGGGACTCGACGGGCGGCGCGCCGTTTCCGGTGTTGGTGGCGACGCCGGAGCAGATGGCGAGCACCGAGTTCTGGCGGGCGCAGCGCCTGGAGGCGGCGCTGGTCTACACCTGGATGGGGGGCAGTCGGGAGACGGTGGACGCCCTCGTTGGGGCCGGCGTGCGCGTGGTGTCCAAAGGGGACACGGACGGCCAGCTCGGAATTCGCGTCCACCCGGTGGCTTGTTTTCGGCGAATGGTGTATTCGCAGATTTCTCCCCTGGAGAAGATCCGGGCCGCCTGGTTCTGGTTGAAGAAATACCTCTGGCTGCACCGCGCTGAGGACCGACGCGTCCTGGAAAATCTCGAGCGAAGCGGGTCGACCATTGTGGAAACGCCGTCGGCGCGCGCCGGAATTGCGCGTTTCTTGAGTGCGTACGGCCGCGAGGATCTGCTGGCGAAAATCCACCTGATCGGCAATCCGGTGTCGATCGATCTCGTTGAATCGGCAGTGCCCGACAAGCAGAGAAAGGTCGTTGCGGTGGGGCGCTGGGACGATCCGGTGAAGGACGAGCGGCTTCTAGCGGCGGCCCTGAAGCGGTTCTTACACGGCGGCCGGGAGGTGGAAGTGGTCGTCCTGGGCGGCGGCGCGAGCCACTGGCTCTCGGTACTTGAAGGCCATCCGCGGGTGCGTCTCATGGGTGCGGTGCCGCATGCGGAAATTGTGGCGCACCTCGCTGACGCGCAGGTCTGCCTGGTGACTTCCCACTGGGAGGGCTGCATGATGGCCGCGCACGAGATGCTCGCGATGGGCGGCACGCTGGCGGGCGCGCGGATTCCGCTGCTTGCGGACCTGAGTGACTTTGCGACGCTGGCCCACTCCCGACGGCCGGAAGAGGTGGCAGTGGCGCTGGATACAGAGTTGGACGCGTGGCGGAAACGCCGCCGCCAGGCCGATCAAATTGCCGCTCACTGGCGGCCGCGCCTGCATCCGCACGGGGTGGCGCGGCGGGTTGCGGAGTTGATGGGTCTTTCGTAGGAGAGAAAATTCCTCCGTACAGAACCTGTCAACCGCGCCGTTTTCCTGGTATAATGGCATCGGAGCCCTAATCCCATGTGTATGGGAGTTGGTCAGGAATGCTCGGTACGTTGTGCCGCGCGGCGTGTGTCGCGCTGGTAGTCACCGGGGCGCTCCTGGTCGCCTCCGCGCCCGCCCGCGCGCTGGACAGGTCTGCGGGCGGGCCGGAGTCCGATCCAGGCGTGATCTCCATTCACCCATTGCCGGCAATTTACCAGTCCACCAGCGATTCGATCTCCCCGCCCCCAAGATATTCTCTTGGCCTGGAAAACGGCCCGCCGGCGCTGGTCTCGTTCTACGGCGAAGTGGTCGGATCGTACCGCAGTCTCGAGCCGCTCGTGCTCGATCTCCCGGAATATGCGCCCGGCTTTGCGCGGCCGGATCTGATGCCGTCCGCGCTGGGGGTGCAGGGTGCGAGCAACGAGCCGCGCCGCGAGATGATCCGGAACGCCATCCGCCAGGCCTTCGGCCGCGCGTTGTCCGCGCACTTCAAGGCGATGGTCACCGGCCGCACGAAGCCGGAAGATCCGCCGATGCGTCCTCCGCCCCTGGTCAACGCGGCGCCCGCGCAGCCCGACGTGTCGGCCACGGTTACCCCCAGCCAGCCCCAGCGCACGCGCTATATGTTCGGCGTGCACCGGCTGAAGACGCTGACCACCGGCGTGGACGTCGGGCACTTCAGCATATATCTCGAAATGTACCGCGGCGGAGGCACGGCAAAGGCCTGGGCGCTGGTGCCGATCCGCGGTCCAGGCATCGAGGGCAACTTCGGAATCTCCTCCAGAAGGGAGATTTTCACCAGCGTGTGGATCCGGTTTTGAATCTGGCGTGACTCGAGCCACAACGAGACGGCATGGGCGAAGGAAGAAAACTACTGCGGCGCGCTCGACTGCGTTGCCGGGTTCGCGTGCGGCTGACTGGCGAGCGTCTTGCGGAGGGTTTCCACGCTCTTTTTCAGCGCCTTTAATTTCGCGGCGTCCTCGTCGTGGACCCGGCGGGAGTCCTTTAATTCTCTTTGAATCGCGCGCGGGCGGAATTTTCTCTTGCCGTTCACCCGGGTCTGGTATTGTTTCCAGGTGGTCTCGCCCTCGGTCAGGCGGGTTTTCAGCGCGGTGGCCTGGGCGGTGAGCGCATCGATTTCCGCGTTCGGGGTAGCCTGCTCGCTGGCCATTTTCTGCAAGCGCTGCACGAGCTGGGTGGCCTCGCGGCGCAGCTGGGTGAGGTGGGGGACGTATTCCTTCAGCGTCGCACGCAGCGCTTCGGCCTGCTCAGTGTACTCGCGGGCCTCGATCTCGTCGATGCGCGCGCGCTCCGTCTTCGCCTGGGCGGCCACCGCGTCAATCTCCGCGGGCAGCGCGGCCAGGCGCGCCTTGTCGCGATCCAGGCTCTCGGTGGCGGCGGTCAGCTTTTCCTCGGCCTTGCCGAGCGTCCGCTGCGCCCAGTTCAATTCCTTCGTGTTCGCTTTGCGGGTGGGCTCGGTGGCCGCGTTGTCCACCTTCCGCTGCCAGCCCTCCACGTTGAGCCGCGCGGTGTCGACCTTTTTCTGCGCGCCCGGCAGGGCCCTTTCGGCGGCTGGCACCGAGCGCTCGAGGGCGGTTTTCTCGCGCCGCAGCGCGTCGAGGTGATCGCCCAGCACCCACTCGGTCCAGGGCTTCACCTCGCGGTGGCGCTGGATGAGAGGGCCATACTCCGGGTCGCCGTTGTAGCGCCACACGCCGGTCGGGCCGTCGCCCCACTTGTCGACGATGCTCTTCAACAGGCGCGCCCCGTACTCGATGTTGCCGTCCAGCGAGTACGCCTTCGGGAAGGCGTGGGGATGGGCCTTGCTGTTGATCTGCATGATCCCCGAGTCAACGGAAAGCACCTCTCCGCTCTCCCTGTTCACGTTCGACTGGCTGACCAGCTCGCCGCCACGCCGCGCGTGCGTCCAGTTGGACTCCTGCCAGGCGATGCTCTTGAGCAGGTCCGGGTCCACGCCGACCTGGCCAGCCATGCGCTCCAGGTGGGCGTTCAACTCGACCCGGTCCACGCGGTTGCGGCTGAGGTCTGTCGGTTGGGGGAGGACGATCGGGGCCGCCGTTTGCTGAGCGGCGGGTTGCTCGGTGACGACGCCGACCTGATTGGGTCCCGCAATGATGAACCCGTCGGCGCTGTTCGTCGTGGAGGACGAACGCTCAACGGTCGTGGAAGTCGACGGCTGGGGAGGCGGCACCTGGGCGTACGCGGCCGGGGCGGCGATTCCCGTCAGGGAGAGGGCGACCAGGCCGGCCATTCGGAAGGCTTTCTTGCGGTCGTGTCCAGAGTCGTCCTCGGCGGACGGCGGCGCGATCATCTCACCGCGTATCGCGCGGGTCAGCGGGTTGACCCGGAACTGGTCCGCGCCATAGGGGCTGCGCACGGCGTTGTCGTTGGCCGGCGCCAGCGACGGAAGCAAACAATGCCGCAGCAGCGGTTGGAAGTCAATCGCGTTCATCGGTCCAGTCCAGGTACAGGCAAGATCAGCTTCCCCTTTAGGCCATCTTAACTTGTTGGCCCAGGTTCGCGATAGGGTCTTTCTTTAACATCCGGCAACCAATTGCGATCTTTGCGATCCCCTAACATCCGTCGGCAGGATCGCGGCCGGGCGAGCGCGGCAGGGCCTCGCGCCCTTTGGCGGAACAAGATTGGATGCACTTCCCGCTCAACATCAAGGTTCACTACCCGGAGGGCAAGGGACGCATCATCCTCCGCGCCGAGTCCGACTGGACCGCCGACGTGCGGCCCACGCGCGTCGAGGGCGTGGTCACCGTCTTCGAGATCAAGGCGCGCGCTCCGTTCCTGTACTTCAAGCCATGCCTCGTCACCGACGAGTCGTTTCACTGGTCGTGCGGCACCAACTACCTCGCGTACATCGGCGAGCCGGAGAGCCTGAACATCTATCCGCGCTTCTACTCGGAGAAGGCCGGCGGCACCATCACCGAGGTGGAAGACTACACCTGCTTCGAGACCGGCCGCTTGCACAAGACGCGCACCTACCTGCCGTCCGGCTACCACGAGAATCCGCTGAGGTCGTATCCGGTGCTCTACATGCACGACGGCAACAACCTGTTCTTCCCGCGTGAAGCCTTCCTGGGCCAGGACTGGCAGGTGGACGAGACCATGGGGATGCTTGACGACCTCAACATCATCAACAAGGTCATCGTGGTCGGCGTGTGGCCCAACGATCGCGAAGACGAGTACACGCGGCCCGGCTACGAGGTCTATGGCCGCTTCATTGTGCGAGATCTCAAGCCGGTGATCGACAAGCGCCTGCGCACCATTCCCGGGCCGGCCACCACAGCCGTCATGGGCTCTTCTCTGGGCGGCGTCGTGTCATTCTACATGGCCTGGCAGTGGCCCGAGGTTTTTGGACTGGCCGCCTGCATGTCCAGCACTTTCGGGTGGAAGGACGACTTGATGCGCCGGGTGGCCTCCGAGCAGCGCCGGCCGATTCGCATCTACCTTGACAGCGGCGGCCCCGGGGACAATTACGAGGTCACCCGCGCTATGCGCGACATGCTGCTCCTGCGGGGATACAAGCTGGGCAGCGAGCTGCTCTGCTTCGCCTTCGCCCAGGATCGCCACAACGAGAAATACTGGGCGATGCGCAGCCACATCCCCTTCCAGTTCTTCTTTAGCAAGCTGCCGCACGGTCTGCAGCAGCAGCATTAAGGAGTCGGCACCACCTTCGGGCTCGGCGTCACCGGCGCCGGGCTTGCGACGTCCGGCGCGTCGTTGTAGACGTGCCGACGGGACTTGAGGAAGGCCACCAGGCTGCGCAGGTCGTTGTGCGAGATATTTCCGGCAAAGGCCGGCATGTTGTAACCGCCGTTGATGATGCGCAAGGTGAGCTGATCCTCGGTAAGCTTGTCGCCGATAAAGGTGAGATCCGGTCCGCGTCGCCCGCCGAAGCCGGAGATGTTATGGCAGTTCTCGCAGCCCTTTTTATGCCAGATGAGGGCGCCCTCCGCAACCGGGCCGACGTCGGTGCCCACGATGCTGGCGGGCAGCGGCTTTGCCTCGAAATCAGGCGACCACGGAGAGCGATTGCCCTCCACGCCCAGCACCGCGATCATGATCACCACCAGCATCACCGAGGCGACCGCCCAGGGACGCTTGGCAGGGTGCCGTTCCCCGTACGGGCGGATGAACGGAACGATGAACAGCCAGAGGCCGGCCAGCAGCGGACCGTAAATCAGGAAATAATCCTCGGTCCCGTGCGGCAAGAGCGCCAGCAGGGCGAAATACCAGAGCAGGTACCAGTCGGGACGCGGATCCGCGTTCAGCAGCGAGGGGTCCGGCGGATTGGTCAGCTCCGGCGGGCCCCAGACCAGCGCCGCCAGGGCAACCAGGCTGAGCATCGAGGCGCCGAACACCATGTCGCGCCACGCCGCGTCCGGGAAAAACGGCACGCCGTCCCGCTTGACGAGGTTGTGGTACCACTCGCGGTAGGTCTTCGGATCCACCGGGCGTCCTTTGACCGGCGGCTCGGAGATTCCGTTGCGCAGCACCAGCCAGAGGTGCAATCCGACAAATCCAAAAATCAGCGCCGGAATGGCAAATACGTGGAAATCAAAGAAGCGGCTCAGGGTGGCGCCGCCGATATTCTGGCCGGCCAGCACGAAATGCGCGAGGTACTCGCCGATAAACGGCACGCGGCCCATCATCTCGGCGCACACGATCACCGACCACACGCCGTTCTGGTCCCAGCGGAGCAACTGCCCCGTGAAGCCCATCCCCATGGTGAGCCCGAGCAACACGACGCCGCTCAGCCAGGACACCTCGCGGGGATATTTGTAGGATGCAAACAAGAACACGCGGACGGTATGCGCGCCGATCAGGATTACCATGGCCGAGGCGCCGAAATAGTGCACGCCGCGCAGGAAATTTCCGAGCGGATGCTCGGAGATGTACTTCAGGCTGTCGTACGCGTGTCCCGAGGCCGGCACGTAGGCCATGGCGAGCGCGACGCCGCTCACCACCTGCAAGATGAACGCAAACAGGGTGGCGCTGCCAAACACGTACGCCCACTTGGAGGCGCGCGGCACCGGGTGCGTGAGCATGGGACCGATCAGGCCGCCCAGGCCGGTCCGGTCGTCAAACCACTCCCACAGTTTCCAGAGATACTTCATACGGTGGTGATGGGAATCGGGCTGGTCTGAATTTCCACGCGGCCGTCGGACACCCGCACCGGGTAGGTGGTCAACGGATGGGGCGGCGGGCCCGCGGCCACCGTGCCGTCCTTGTAATAGACGCCGCCGTGGCACGGGCACATAAAGAGGTCCGCGTCGGGCAGCCATTTTACCGGGCAGCCCAGGTGCGTGCAGTTGACCGAGAAGGCGATGAACGAGTCCGGCCCGGTGCGTCGCAGCCAGGCCGCGGTGCGCGCCGTGACGCCGGCCCAGGGCAGCGGAGAGGCGTCCTCAAAAACCACCTTTTTGGTGTCGCCGATCTCGAACGCCTCCACGCCGCCAATATCGACCCAGTCGCGGAGCGGCTTTTGCAGCAGGGGAGACAGCACGAAGCCGGCGATGGGCACGCCGAAAAGCGCCACCGCGAAGCCGCCCAGCCCGTAGCACACCTTCGCGAAAAAATCCCGCCGGGTGATGTCGTCCGGCGCGGGTTGCGGGGATTCCTCAGTCATGCGCGCTCCTCCGGTCACATCGTATCTCTCCAAGCCAGGCCCAGATGCCCACGCCGACGACGACGAGCCCGACGGCGGAGACGAACCAGCTCGTCACCGGGCCCGCCGCGAACATCACCATCCCCAGTGACAGGATGGCCGGCGCGTAGGTCGGTCCGGGGATGTGAGCCGGCAGCGGGGTGGTCCAGTCGTCCTTCTCGTCGCTCATCCGGCGAACACCCCCAGGTAAATGATGCCGAAAAGCAGGATCCACACGACGTCCACGAAGTGCCAGTAGAGCGACAGGCACTCCACGCCGGCCGGATCACCGCCGCCCGCGAAGTCGCCGCGCAGCGTGAGGCCGTACACGATGGTCAGGAAAACGAGACCCACGAACACGTGCAGGCCGTGCAGCCCGGTGAGCGTGTAGAAAGTCGCCCCGAACAGGTTGCGGCTGATGGTCACCTGCTCGGCGATGAGCGCGTTCCATTCCAACGCCTGGCCGGTCAGAAAGATGGCCCCGAAGCCGATGGTCACCAGCAGCCAGTGGCCGAACGCGGAAGCGCCCCCCTTGCGCAGGCTGATTTGGCCGACGTGCAGCGTGAAGGAGCTGGCGATCAGGAAGATGCTGAAAATGCCGGTCTTCATTGGATCGAGCACTGAACGCGCGCTCGGGCCGGTTTCCGGAAACGTCCGGAAATACACGTACGCTATGATGAGAAACGTGAAGAAGGTCGCCTCGGACGCGATGAACCCGAGCATCAGCATCTTGTTCTGCTCCATGCCGCGCAGGCGTGCGTCCACGGTCATTTCAGCCCGCATGAGCGTCCTTCCAATCCGCGCGATCGGGATTCTCGAGATCCCAGATCGGCCGCCGGCTGCGCACCGGCGGCACGCGCTCGAAATTGTGCTCGGGCGGCGGTGAGGTGGTGGCCCACTCCAGCGTCCAGGCGCTCCACGGGTTGTCGCCGGCCTGGGCGCCCTGCCGGACGCTTTTCAGCACGTTCCACACGAAGACCAGCACCGCGATGCCCATCACGAAGGCGCCCAGCGTGGAGATTCCGTTCAGCGCCGCGAAGCCCGGCAGGTTGGGATAGGTGTACACCCGCCGCGGCATGCCCATCAGGCCCAGGAAGTGCTGCACCAGGAAGGTCATGTTGAAGCCGATCACGAGCAGCCAGAAATTCCACCTGCCGAGCCGCTCGTCGAGCATGCGGCCGCTCATTTTGGGGAACCAGTAATACGCGCCGGCCATCAAGGCGAACAAGATTCCGCCCAGCGCCACGTAGTGGAAGTGCGCCACCACGTAATAGGTATCCGTGACCTGCCAGTCGATGGGCACGACGGCCAGCGTGATCCCGCTCAAGCCGCCCAGGGTGAATTGCACGATGAACGTGATGGCGAAAAGCATCGCGGTCGTCAGTCGGAGGCGGCCGCCCCACATGGTGGCCAGCCAGTTCCAGATCTTGATGCCGGTTGGCACCGCGATGACCATGGTGCTCGCCTGGAAGGCCAGCAACGGCGTCATCCCCAGACCCACCGCGAACATGTGGTGGACCCACACGCCGTAGCTCAGGAACCCGATGGCCAGGGTCGAGCCGGCCAGGAACATGTATCCGAAAATCGGCTTGCGCGAAAACACCGGCAACACTTCGGAAATAATTCCGAAGGCGGGCAGCACCAGGATGTACACTTCCGGATGCCCGAACGCCCAGAAGTAGTGCTGCCAGAGGAGCGGCGCGCCCTGAACGGTGAAGAAGTTGGCGTTCAGATAACGATCGACCAGCAGCATCACCAGGGCCGCGTTCAGCGCGGGGAGCGCGAAGATGATCAGGAACGCGGTGATCAGGAACATCCACACGAACATGGGGACCATCAGCAAGCCCATGCCGGGCGCGCGCAGGGTAAAGATGGTGACGATAAGGTTGAGCGCGGCCGCCACCGAGCCAACGCCCATGGCGAGCAGTCCCAGGGCCCAGAAATCGACGCCGCGCATCGAGGAATAGGGCTGTTCGGCGAGTGGCGTATAGGAGAACCAGCCGGCGTCCGGCGCGCCGCCTTCCACGCAGAAACTGTAATACAACAGGATTCCGCCGAAAAACAGCATCCAGAACCCGAATGCGTTTAAGCGGGGAAACGCCACGTCGCGCGCGCCGATCATGAGCGGCACGAGATAATTGGCCAGTCCGGTCACCACCGGCATCACTACCAGAAAAATCATGGTGGTGCCGTGCATGGTGAAGATCTGGTTGAACTGCTTCGGGGTGAGCAGCGCCATGTTGGGACCGGCCAGTTGAAGGCGCATGAGCAGCGCTTCCAGGCCGCCGATCACAAGGAAGACCAGGGCGAGGTAGATGTACATCAGCCCGATGCGCTTGTGATCGACCGAGGCGACCCAGGAAAGCGGGCCTTCCTCGACCTCGTCCTCGACGACGGGCAGGGAACCGGCGACGGCGTCACTCATGGTCGAGGGATCCTTGCGGCGGGGTGGGGTTCGGAAGGCTCCACAAGAAGGTCACCAGGGCGGCCACTTCCTCCTCGCTCAGGTTGAAATCGGGCATGTTGCACTGCGGCTTGATGGCCTGCGGATTTTCCAGCCAGCGCGCGAGGTTTTCCGGCGAATTTTCCATCACGCCGGCCCCGATGGTCTGTCGGGTCGCGACGTAGGTGAGGTCCGGCGCGGCGTTGGCGGTGTCGGACATGCCGGCCACGCGGTGGCAGTTGACGCAGGCCTGCTCCTGAAAGATGGCGCCGCCCTTGAGGATTTGCTCGGTGTGCTGGCTGGCCGGCGGCCGCGCCTGGGCTGCCGTCCAGGCAGCGAAGGTTTCCGGAGTCTCGGCGATGACCCGCAGGCGCATCCAGGCGTGCGCGTTGCCGCAAAATTCCGCGCAGGCGCCGTCGTAAATGCCCGGCGCGGTGGGCTGCAGCCAGAGGAAATTGGGATGGCCGGGCACGGCGTCCTGCTTGGGGCCCAGCTGGGGCACCCAGAAATCGTGGATGACGTCCGCGGATTCCAGTCGGATGAGGGCGTCCTTTCCCACCGGCAGGTGGATTTCGTTGGCGGTGATCACGCCGCTGGCCGGGTAGCGCACTTCCCACCACCACTGGTGCCCCACCACGATGACGTCGGGCGCCTGGTTGGGCGCGGCGGCCGGGTGGATCTGGCCCATGGTGCGAAGGGAGAGCACGAACAGCAGGGTGACAATGGCAAAGGGAATCGCCGTCCAGGTGATCTCCAGTTTTGTGTGCCCGTGGACGGCGGGCGGATCGGCGTCGCCCGGCTTCCCCCGAAAGCGCAACAGGATGACGATTACGGCGCCGCATACGATGGCCAGAATGACCGCCAGAATGGCAACCGTAACCCACGTCAAATCAAGAATCGAGCGGGCCTGTGGGGAAACCGGATCAAAGGTCGGGATCACGGAACCGAGAAATGGCATGCGGGTCCGGCTTTCGAGCCTTTTCCAAGCAGTTCCTTCCACCCTGCATTGAATTACACGCAATCCCAGAGATCGGCCGCGAGATGGCCCACAACGTTCGAGTATTTTCGTTGCGGGCCCTAATATCTTTTGATTCTCTAATGGCGCTTTTTAGCGAGCCTTAACAGAAAACTATATCGGTGCGGCCCCGGACGTGCTACTCTCGGCGCAAGAGAGTCCACTTTCGCGGCGCCCCGCCCTTTGCAGGCCCGGACCACCGTGGCCGAGCAGCCTCCCGCCCAGCCCGCCGACCGCGGCATCCCCCAGGACCGCCTCGCCAACGCAAGCCTCGGAGACGCGTGGAGCGGCATCGCCTGCGAGCAGACGCCGCTCGGACGGGTGAGCGACGGCGCGCAGGGCGGCAGCACGGCCTCAACGCCGACGGATATTCGCGGAGAAATGACCGCGTCCGGGATGACCGGCGTCTCCGATCCGCCGACCGAGTCGCAGCTGCGCACCTATTACAGCCGGCACGCCCCGCACCACGAGATGATCGCCGATCGCCGCTACGGGGATGCCGCCGCCGCCTACCGCGGCGACGCGGCCGCCCTGCCGGAGAACGACCCGCGCCGCGCCAGCCTGGAGCAGCGCGCGAACCAGCTCGATTACGCCGCGCACATGGAGCAGTCGGCCCAGGGCCGCAATCGGCACGTGTCGTATCCGCCCACCTGGAACGAGACGAAGTCCCATTTCCGTGGCATGCGCGACCAGAGCGCGCAGACCGTGGGCAGCGAGTACGACCGATATTCGCGGGCATTTTACAATCACGTCCAGCGCGAGGGAGATCCCAACGCCGACGTCAAGTACGATCACGAGAGCGGCGCGGTGCGCGGCGAGCGCGGAAACTGGGGCACCGATACTCCGGAGGACTTCAACGATGTCAGCAACGACCGCCAGCTCAACGGACGCGGTCAGCGGCTAATCGACTGTGAGGGCTACGCCTGGATGGGCGAGCAGCTTTTCAAGGAAGCCGGCTTCCAGCAGGCCGGCGGCGACCAGGGCTACAAGTTGATCCGCCCGCACAACACCCCGCAGGGCGGCGGCTACAATTCCCACGTCGTGGTCAACATGACGCGCGGCCAGGACAACGTGTGGATTTCAAACGACCACGCCTACGCCAGCGCCAATGCCGGGCAGAACCGGCGCGGCGCGCTGGCCGATTCGATGCGCGCGCTGTCCGGCGCGAACGGCGGCGAGACGCAATTCGAGATCTATCACGGCGCGACCGATCGCGAGGCGACGGTTCACGGGGATACGCGGAACGGCCGCTTCAGCGACTAAGTGGTCCGCGGCGTCGCGCGACACGCCCGGGTCAGTCGTTGTCCCGTAAGGCGAAGCTACTTGTGTCGCGCGCCACTAAGCCGCCTTCTCCTTGTTGCGGATGGGAATCGCCACGCCGCCGATGCGCACTTCGTCATCGGTCCTGGTTACGCCGCCGTTGGCCGTCCCCGAGTTGACCTGCGACACCAGGCTCTGGCGCGCGCGCTGCGCGTCCCTGGCGGTGAACATCGACATCAGGAACTGGTCGCACAGATCGTCGAAGGATTTTCCGGCGAAGCGTCCACTCGCCTGTCCCTCGCGAAGGAACAGGAAGGTCGGCGCCGCCTCGCGGCTCTGCCCCATATCGTGCAGGCCGCGCAGCAGCAGGCTGTAGGAATTCACGCTGTCGGCCAGCGGCACCGCGGGATCGCGCGCCGCCATCAGCGTGGCGTAATTCATCAGCAGGTTGCGCTCCTCCGGTTTCTCGTCCGGCGTCGCCTGCGCGAGCTGCTCCAGAATCTTGAGCTGCTCTTCGGCCGCGTCCGCGGGGAGCGCCTGGAGAAGGTCGGTGCCGCGAATGGTGGCCGGCACGTCTTGCGCGGCCGCGGCCAGCCGAGCGAAAGTGCGCACGTAGCGCTCCCGCTCATCGGCCTCGAGTTGGGGCAGGCGCTGCGTCAAGTGGTTTGCGGCGTCGCGCGCCTCGTCGTGGGACAGCCATTTCTCCAGCTCCGCGCGGGGAATTTCTGGGACGGGCGCGTCCGCGGGAGAATTTCCGGAGGCCGGCACGAGCGCGTGGCGTGCCGCGGCGGCGCTTTCTCCGGCGCTGACCCGCGCAACGATGTCCGCGACGGCGGCGTCCAGCCCGCCGGCCAGCGATCCACGCCCGTTGAGCGCGCTCAGCATCGCGAACGTGGGCGCGGCTTCCTCCGCCTGGTTTTTCTCGGCCAGCCCGCGCAGCAGCGTGCAATAACGCTCGCTGGTTTTCTCCAGCGGCTCGTCCGCCGCTCGCGAGGCGACCAGCGTCGCGTAGTCGAGCATCACGTCGCGATAGCCTTCCTGGGCGGCGCCCGCCGCAGCGAGTCCCTCCAGGAGCGCGATGTGCGCTTCGCCGGTGGCGGCGCTCACCGTGTGCCCGATGTGGGTGGCGGCCATGGCGGTCTCGGTGTCGCCGCACGCGCTGAGCAGCCGCAGGAAGTCCTTCTGATAACGGTCCGCTTCGGCGGGGTCCAGGTGAGGCTGCGCGATGCGCAGGTGGGCAATCGCTTTCAGCGTGTCGTCCACGGAAAGTCGCGGAGATAATTTTGTGACCAGCCCGATCGCCTGCTCGAAATCAATGGAGCCCTGGTCGCCTTTCCCGAGCCTGTGGAAAACCTCCAGAGTGCGTCGGGTGCGCTCGGAAGCCGTCTCGTTCTTGCTCACCCAGCAGTCGTTCAACGCAAGCAGCAAGCGGCCCGGCTTGTCCATCTCGGCGCCCAGCGGAGACGAGACGGCGGCCTCCATGACGTCCTGGCGGCGATCCATGTCAAGCTTGCCGTCGCCGAGCGCCGCGCCGAAGATTCCGTCGAATGCGTTGGCGGTGTCGTCCATGGTTTTCACCGCGGCCTCCAGCTCGGCAAGATTCCTGGCTTCCAGCCGGAAGGTCAGGCCATTTTGCACGCTGGTCAGGCGCTGGCCGTGCTTCATGGCCGAGAACAGCCCCGCCGCCTGGAGCGCCTTTTCCTCGAGGGACGCGGTCGTGGGCACAGGCTCCGGCGTGTTGTAGTTCTTGGAAATTGCCCGGCCGTTGTTGACGTAGTCCATCATCTTGTCAGCGAGGTTCTTGTCGTCGAGGTCGGCGAGCGTGCCGCTTCCGAGGAGATACTGCAAGGTCGGAAGCGCATCCGCGGGCAATTCTCCGGGACGGCCGGCCGGCGAGGTGAGGCGCAGGTCGTACGCATAGGACGGCTGGGACAGCGCGCTCTCAAACGGATGGCGCGAGTCGCCGAAGCGCCACCCTTTGCCCTCGAGATTCTGGAAGGCGTCCAGCATGGGCTGCGCGAGGGGGTTGTTCTTCCCCTTTTCCTCGGCAATCGTGCGCAGGAAGGGCATCACGGATACGTCGCCGCGGGTGAGCGCGTTGGTGACTGCCTGCTCGGCGTTCGATTTCACGCTATTCTCTGCGATCTTGGAAATTGCCAGGCCCGCAAAGCCGGCCACCGCGCCCAGTCCGATGCCTCCGGCCAGAGGAGGAAGCAGGTGGGCCAGCACGCAGCCGGTGACCGCGCCGGCCGCGCCGCCGAGCAACGCGCCCTTGTAGCGGTAGTGCTTGTCCGGGCTCATGATGCGCGCCAGATCCAGCAGGCCGCCCACCACTCCGCCCACGGCGGCGCCGCCGATGGCGCCGATGGCGCCGCCCACGATCATCGAGCCGGCGCCTCCGCCGTAGCCCAGCGCAAAGCCGCCGGCCGCGGCCACGGGCGTGCTCAGCCAGATGGTGGCCTGCGCCGCGAGGCTGGGGCGGTAGATGTCCTTCTCGCGCTTTTCGGGCGGTGCGCCCACGGTTGTGGGCGTTGCCCCGGCCAGTGGGGTGGCGGCGAACGGGCGGATCGATTGCATGGGAGACCCTCCGGAAATCCTGGTTCTGGTCATGACATCACAAGGGTCGGAAAGAATCCTGGAACTCGGGTGTACCGGCCCGTTAAAATGGGGGCATGTCCCTCCCCCTGCGCTGGACGCTGGCGGTCTCCGTGCTGGTCGTGGCGGCATTGTTCTGGCCGCGCGCGCCGCGGGGCGACCTGCTGGAAGACCTGGGAAGCCCCTGGCGGCCGACCGCCATGGAGGCCGCGACGCGCATCCAGGCCATGGGTCCGGAGGCCTGGCCGGTGCTGCGGCGGGGATTGTCCCACCCGTCGCCGCGGGTTCGCGCGCGGTCGCTGCGCTTCGCCGCCGTGATCGGGGAGCAGGTGGACGCCGACGCGATCGCCGCCTGCCTGCGCGACCCCGAGCAGGACGTCCGCATCCAGGCCGCCATGGCGCTGAAGTCCGCGCGGGGATGGTCGGACCCAACGCCCCTCATCGAGACGCTGGCCGACAAGAAGCAGCCGGACAATCTCCGGGTCGACCTGATCGAGGCCCTCGGCAAGCGTCGCACCCAGGAGGCCACCGCGGCGGTCGTGCGCATCCTCAACGACCACCGAGAATCGGTCCACCTGCGAGCCGCGGCTGCCGGTACGCTGGGCTGCATCGGCGGCCCGCCCGAAGCGGCGCTCCTGTCGAGGACTATTCTGTCGCGCGGCGAGCCGCTTCGGGTGCGGCGCTCCGCAGCGTCCGCGCTGGGGTGTCGACCGGCCAGCCCGGAGAGCGCCACGCTTCTGAAGGTTCTCAAGGATCCGACGCAGGACGGGCGCACCCGCTCGGTCGCCATCACCTCGCTTGGCCGTCAGGGATATCGGCCGGCGGCGCCCTTCCTCACCGAGATCGCCGCGGACGAGAAGACGCCGCTGCTGGTGCGGGTGAATGCCGCAACGGCGCTGGGCCGCATGGGGATTGAAGTCCCCCACGCGTTCGCGGCGGCCGCGCTGACCGACCGCGACGAGCACGTCCGCCGATCCGCGGCGGATCTTGTGGCGGTGCTGCGGGATCAGGATCTGGCCGGGGACGTGGACCGCGCCATGGCGCGTGAAGCGGACTGCGAGACGCGCTGCGACCTGGAGCGTGCCGCCCGCCTGTTGAAGGCCCAGCGCGACGCCGAGTTCTCCGAAGGGGAAGAGTGATCCGGCAGGAGCATGCCGGCTCAGAGGAATAACGAACCGCCCACTCTCACTCGGAGGACTCTCACTCGGAGGACCAGACGATGAACAAACTCGCGGCGGGATTGCTGCTGATGGCGGCCCTCACCAGCCTGGGCTGCGGCAAGTCGAACACGACGGTCTCCACGCCGGCCGGCACGGTTTCCGTGCAGCAGGGCGGGGGAACCACGACGATCACCGCGCCGAGCGCGACGGTGGCCGTGCAGCAGGATGCGAAGTCCATGACGGTCACCAGCGATAAGGGGAATGCCACCATCACCACCGGCGGCGGGCAATCCGACGCGGAGAAGGCCATTGGCCTGCCCTCCTATCCCGGCGCGACCTCGCAAGGCGCGGTCACGGCCAACGACGAAGACGGCCAGGCGACCAGCATGAATACCCTCATTACCTCCGACCCGTACGACAAGGTGTTCACCTTCTACAAGGAAAAAATGCCCGGCGCGAAGGTCACCACAGTGGACGCCAACGGGATCAAGACCTCGGTGCTGGTCGTCGAAGACGAAGGCAAGCCCACGCAGACGGTGACCGTGAACGGGCAGGGCGCGCAGACCATGATTCAGATTGCCGTCGTGCACAAGCCGGCCGGGGCCTCGTCGCCCAGCGACGAGCCCTCCCCGGACGAGTCGCCCTAATATTGCAGCTTGCGGCCCTTCATGTATTTCAGGTAGACGATCAGCAGCTCGGCGTCCTTGCGGGTGACGCCCGGCACCACCGGCATCATGGAATTCGCGCGGATGGTGCGGGCGTTCAAAATCAGGGGCACCAGATATTTTTCGTTCCAGTACTCGGTGACGTTGACCGGCACGTTCAGCTCGGGCCCGCTCTTGCCGCCCGCGCCGTTGATCGCGTGACAGGTGCTGCACTTGTCGTGGAAGATCTTGAAACCTTTGAGCACCCCGCTGTTCTCGGCGGCGCCGGTGGGATAATCTCGACCGGCATAGCCGGCCACGTGGTCGAACTCGATGCCGCGCACCGCGTCCGGGGCTTCCCATTCGGCCATTTCCGGCACCGCGTCCGGGCGCGTGATTACCGGGTGGAACGGCCCGATGTTGCCCAGGCCGTTCAACTCGTCCACGCGGCGGGCCCAGCGGTCCCGGTCGGAACGCGCTGACTCGTACTTCTCGACAATTTTCTGCTGGGCCGGCGTCAGCTTGCCAGGCGGCAGGTTTTTCAACCGATCGTATTCGGGCTGGTGCTCGCGCGCGATGGCGGCGGCTTTGTCACGGCGTCCTACAAAGACCGCATTTTCCTTGCTCGAGCCGAACCCCTCCGGAAGCTCCAGATCACGAAAAGTCATCGCCAGGCCGGCGCGCCGCGCGGTGACCATGGGCATGCGCAGCGAGTAGCCGTCGCGGCAGTGGAACACCACGGTTTCCGCGCCGATGTTTTTGGTGTAGCGCGCCAGGTCCTCGAGCATGAAGGCCTGATAGCTTTTCTTTTTTTCGTACAGCGGGTCGTCGACCGTTACCTCGCGCAGCGGCACATCCTGCGACAGTTTCGATAGCGGAACGGTCCAGGTGCCCGACGGGCTGCGTACTTCCAACTGCGGGTCGTATCCACCGGCGCTCGCGGAGGATGCCACGCCGGCCCCTTTGGGCGCGCCAGGCCGTCCGCCGCAGCCGGTCGTCATGAGCGCCGCCATCAGCACGGCCAGCAAGCAGCGTACACCAATGGTCATGAACGGTAACTTGTCCTTCCTGGCCACTCAGACCTGCGGCCCCGCGAAACCCGACTAGCGGCCCGCTGAGGATCCTACTACTGGCGCGGGCTCACGGGTTTCGGGGAGGGCAGGACTAGATCAGGGCGCTCCACAAAATAACAAATCGT
>VGFD01000049.1 GCA_016868975.1 Armatimonadota bacterium
CTGCGGCCCGCCGGTGCCGGTCAACCCGCCGAGCGGATTGACGCCGCCGCCGCCCTGGTTGCCCCGCTGCGGATTGCCCCCGCCGCCGAAGCCGCTCATCTGCGGGTTGATCATCCCGAGCTGCCCGCCCGGCGTGGTGGCGCCGAAGAACTGGTTGAGCGCCTGCTGCTGCTGGGCAATGGCATCCATCTGCTGCTTGGCCATCGCGGCCATGGCCGGGTTGGCCTTGGGCTGGCCCTGCTGCCCCTGGCCCCCGGCGCCCATGAGCTGACTGAGCATCTCGCCGATCTTGCTCAGGAAGTCGCCGCCCTCGCCGCCACCTTCACCGCCGCCGCCTTCGCCGCAGCCGCCTTCGCCGCAGCCGCCTTCGCCGGCCAGCTGCTCCTCGGGCAACTGGCCCTGGCCGTCGGACTGGCCGGCCATCTCTTCGGCTTCGCCGGCCGCGTCGCTGTTGTCGGACGCGCGCTCGGCGCCCTCGCCCTCGTCAGCCGCCTGCTTTTCCAGGTCCTGCTGACGCTGCTCGGCATCGCGCGCGCTCTTGGTCTCGTTATCCTGCTCGGTTTTCTTCTGCTTCTCGGTTTCGCGGGCTTGCTTAGCCTGCTCGTCAGCCTCTTTGGCCGCCTGCTCGTGCTCTTTTGCTTCCTGCTTTTTCTGGTCGCGCTTCTGCTCGGCCGCCTTTTTTTCTTGCTCGCCTTGCTGGACTTTCTGCTGGCCCTGGGCTTTCTTCTGCTGCCCGCTGCGGATTTTCGCCTCGCCCTGCGATTTCTTTTGCTCGCCGGCCGCTTTCTCCCTGGTGCCTGCAGCGATTTCCGCCGCGCCAGTGCCGAACGGCTTCGCCTGGCCCGCGGTAATTTTCGCCTGACCGGAGGATATCTCGCTCATACCCTGCGATTTCAGGGAATTTCCTTCGGTCTCTTCCTGGGTGCCCTCCTGGACCTGCTTCTGACCTTCCTGGATTTTCTGCTGCGCCTTGTCCGCGTTTTTCTGCTCTTCCTCGGCAGCTTTCTCAGCGTCTTGCTGGGCCTTTTCTTCCTCGGCCTTTTTCTTTTCCGCTTCGTCGGCCTGCTTGCCGGCCTCGTCGGCGGCCTTGCCGGCCTCGTCGGCCTTTTGCTGGTGCATCTTGGCCTCGTCGCCGGCCGCGTCACCCTGGCGCTTCAAGTTGTCCTGGTTGGCCTGCTTGATTTTCTCGTCCTCGTCGGCATTTTGACCGAGCTCGCGCGCGCGGCCCTCGCCCTCCTGGCCGGGCTGCAGCTTCACGTCAGTGGGATTGCCGTTGGTTTGACCGCAATTGCCGCCCGGGCAGCCGCCACCTTGCTGGCCGCCGCCCTGGGGACCACCCCCGCCCTCCGGGCCGCCACCGCCCTGCGGACCGCCGCCACCGCCGGGAGGCTGCCCGCCGCCCCCGCCGCCCGGAATCTGTGGAAGCTGTGGGGGCTGCTGCTCTTTTGCCTTCTTCCTTTTCTCTTCGTCTTCGCCGTCGGCGGGCGGCTGCGGACCACCCTGACCTTCCTGCTGAGGAGGCTGCGCGAGGGAAGGCTGCGCGACGGGAGGCTGCTCGACCGGCGTCTCCTCGGGCCGCTGCACCCAGCCCAGATTGGGGGCTTGCTCTTCCCCGCCTTCCTCGTGATCCCCAAACTCGACCGCGTCCTGCGGGCCGCCCTCCCCGTCGCCCGCATGAGGATCGCCGGTCCCCACGAGCTGCTCGGTCTTCTTCGCCTCTGTCGTGGCGGCAGCCGGGGTCGTCTTGCCGGTGGTGCCCACCTGGTCAATGGATTTCACGGCGTCGGTCTCAATAGCCATTGAAAAGACACTCCTCATTTCAACTTCACTGCTTTGGAAAGGGGCCACTCGGGAATTTGCAGGACGAATTTGTTAGAATCGTGTGAACTGGCGCGGTAGATGTGAACAGCAGGTTGCCAGGTTGTTAACCGGGCAACGGACCATCGTTGTGCTCGCCGGAGTGCGTACCGGGCGACGTTCGCGGGTGGTGGACATGCCCGACCTCCGTTACTTCTTCTCGCCCTGCTGGGCGCCGCCGTTCTGGCCGGGCAAAGCCCCGCCGCCAGCCTTCATCCCCGCGCCGGCGAAGGGCAGCGCGTTCACCTTCGCGGACGCGCCCGACTCGTTCGCGCCTTCGCCGGACCCACCGTCCGCGCCGCCGGCCGCCTCAACCCCGGCCGCGCCAGCGCCGCCGCTGTCGCCCTGGCTGTTGGCGCCGGCGTCGTCAGAGGGGCCGTCCTGCAGCGGGTTGAGCCGGATGTGGAGGGTGTCGCCCGACTCGTCCACGCTGGCCCCGCCGGTGGAGGCCTGGGGAAGCTCATGGTTGGCCGCCGCGCTCGCCTCGCCGCCGGCTTCGTCCGGCTGCTCGGTTTCCTGCTCGGTTTCACCCAGGTCTTCCTCGGCCTGCTCGTCGCCGGTCTTGTTGGCGGCGTTGTCCTTGTTGGCGCTGCCGGCGTTGGGGCCGTCGCTCGACTGGTCGCCGCCCCTGGAGTCGGATTTCTCCGGCTTTGCGGCGGCTTCCGGCGCCTTCGCGTCAGCCGCCGGCTTGTCGCCCGCAGCCTTCGCGTCGGTGGCCGGCTTCACTTGTGTGGACTTCTGATCGGCCGCCGGCTTGTCTTCCGCGGCCTTCTCGCCGGTGGCCGGCTTCACTTCCACGGCCTTCGCCTCGGGCGCCTTCGCGGCGGCCGCGCCAGGCTCGTCCACCGACTTTTGCTCGGCAGGCTTTGCATTCTCGACCGGCTGCTCGCGCTTCGGCTTCGCTTCGTCGGCTTTCGGCTTTGCCTCGCCCTTGCCGTCCTTGCCACCCTTGCCGTGCAACTGCGCCTGCAGCGCCTTGAGCGTGTTCTGCTCCTGCTTGTCCTTGCCGAGTGCCCAGGGCAGCGCGTTCTGCGCCCCGCCCTGGCCGGTCAGCCCGTTGGGGCCGCCGTTCTGGGTCTGGCTCTGGGCCCCGGCCCTGTCGGCGCCGGCGTTGTTCGGCGTATCGCCCTTGCCCGGGCCGTTGCCCTTGCCAAGCTTCTTGAGCGCCTCGCCCAACTTCTCAATGTTCTCGCCGGCCGCCCGCGCGTTCGACTCGTTCTGCTTCTGGATCTGGCCCAGCGCCTGCTGCTGCGCTTGATTCTTCTTCAGCTGGTCGTCAATCTGGCGGCCTTCGCGGGCCAGCTGGCCGTGCCGCTGGCGCGCGTTGTTGAGCGCCTGCTGCGCCTCGGAGGTGCGGTCCTTCGCCTCGCGCAGCGCCTGCTGCGCCTGCTCGACCTTGCGGTCGTTGTCCTGCTTCTTCTGCTCGACCTTGCCGGCCAGCGGCTGGTCGGTCTGCAGCTTGCCGTTGGCCGTCTGGGTCTGCTGCTGGGCGGACTGCATGACCTGCTGGGCGATCTGCAGTGCGACTTCGGCGGCCTTCTTGGCGGCCTCGCCGGCGGCCACGGCCGGCGGTTTCGCGGGGTTGGGGATCATGATGAGGCCGGCCGGGATCATGTCAGGCAGCGCGTGTGCGGCCTGCAAGATCCCCTGCGCGACCTGCAGCGCCATCTGGGCGGCCTGCAGTCCCTGCTGGGCCTTTGCCTGGTCCTGGGCGGCCTTCATCAACTGGTTCATGTCCATGCCGAGGATCTTCTGATCGGTGCCCATGATGCCCTTAAGCCGATCGTCCTCCTGCTTGACCTCGCCGAGCTGTTCGGCGGCCTGCTGGACCTGCTCGTTCTGCAGCCCGACCTGCTCCTGGCTGGTGCCCATCGCCTCGGCGGCCTGCGCCTGGTCGTCGGAGTTCCGGGACGCGTCGGCCTGCAGTTCCCCTCCCTGACCGGACAGCGTGGCCTGCGCCTGGCCGGCCTCGCCCGCGCGGCGGGTGGCGTCGGCCTGGGCGGCCTGCTGGTTGGAAATCTCGCTCTGGATCTGGTTGGCGCCGTCCCCTTCGCTCTTGCGGACAGTCAGCTCGGTCTGGGTGCCGCCCTTGTTGGCGCGCATGGCGTCAGTGCCGAGCGTGTTGCCGCCATTCTGGCTCAGCCCGCTGAGCTCGGGAAGGGTGGTCGCCGCAACGTCGGCGCCCTCGCCACGCTTGGAGTCGTCGAGGCTACCGGCGCCGCCGGTGCTGTTCATTCCACGGTTGCGGAGCAGGTCTTGGAGGCCGGGCAGTCCGCCGCCCTGTATCCCCCCGCCGCCGCCCGCGCCGCCGAAGGGACGCGAGCCGCCGTCGAGCGGGTCGCCGGTGGTATTCTGGCGGAGGATGGCCTGGGTCTGGTTCTTGATCTTCTCCCCATGGGACTTGCTGTTCTCGGCCATGTTGTGGCTCTTCTCAGCGTGCGCCACGCCTTTGTCGCGCACGCCCCAGCCCACGCCCTTGCCCTTCGCGTCCTTCTCGGTGCCCTGGCCGGTGCCCGACGGCTTGCTCCACGAGCGCATTCCGCCCACAACGGCGGTGCTTGGGCCGTCCTCGTCCTCGGACTCGCCGCTCAGGTCGACCACGTTGCCGGGAGCGTACTCGGCGATCTCGGGGATCCCCAGATCGATGTTCCCCTGACCGTGAGAAACGGGCCCGGCCTGACTGGCGTTGGATTTGTGGGAGATTGCGTCGATAGCCTGCAGCATAGTCGTCTATTCCTTCCTCTCACCGCGTTGGAGAAAGCGCCGCGACGCATTTGCAGGCGGAGATTGTTACAGTTGTGTAAACTGCCCAGGCCATTGTAAACACTTTGTGAACGGCATGTTGCCGGAGCAAGTCAAGCCCGGGTCGGATCCGCCCCCGCACGATCGACATCTGCATGAGTGGTCCAGGTTCAGGTGCAACAGCCCACAACGATGCCGCCTTCCACCGATCCTGCCCTTCGAGAATTGGCCCGGGACGGATTTCCCCGGGCGCGGAAGGCCCGGCGCGTTCTCATCGCCGGCGCGAGCATGGCGGGGCTGGTGGCGGCCCACGAGCTCGTGCGGGCCGGGCACGAAGTCGAGGTGATAGAAGCGCGCTCGCGGGTCGGCGGCCGCATTTACACCATGCGCGAGCCCTTCACCCACGGTTTGTACGCGGAGGCCGGCGCGATGCGCATCCCGCGCGGCCACCACCTCACCCTGGATTACGTCGAACGCTTCGGGCTGCCCACGCGGCTCTTTCGGGTGCGCCATCCGCAAGCCTGGAGCGTGGTGCACGGCCGCCGCTTTCATCTCGACGAGGCGGTCCGCCTGGACCTGGGATTCGAGCTGGAGCCGCAGGAGCTGGCCGAGCCCTACGATCAGATCGTGCAGCGCGCCTTCGAGCCGGCCGTGGCGCGCCTGGCCACCGCGGACGCTGTGGCCGAGCGCGAGCTGGACGCCATGTCGATCCGCACCTACCTGCGAGGTTCGCACTGGTCGGAGGGCGCCATCGATCGTTTCGGGGTGTTTTCCGGACACGAATCGCTGATGGAAACGTCCGTGCTGGAATTTCTGCGCGGCACCAACAGCATGGACGCGGAAATGGTGAGCATCCCCGGCGGCATGGACCGCCTGCCGCGGTTTTTTCTCGACACGCTGGGGCCGCGAATCCACTTCGGCACCGAACTGTGCCACATCGACCAGGACGGCCACGGCGTCCGCTTCCACACCAGCACGCTGGGCGGACGTCGAACCTTTCAAGGCGACTA
Organism: Armatimonadota bacterium; assembly: GCA_016868975.1. Classification (GTDB taxonomy): domain Bacteria; phylum Vulcanimicrobiota; class Xenobia; order RGZZ01; family RGZZ01; genus VGFD01. The sequence continues at coordinate 5,610 of VGFD01000049.1, forward strand.
CGCCATCGTGACCATCCCGCTGAGCGTGCTGCGGCACATCGAGTTCGATCCGGTGCTTTCGCCACGCAAGGAGCGCGCCATTCGGCAGGTGCATTACGAGCAGGCCGGCAAGATCTTCGTGCAGTTTCGTCACCGATTCTGGGAGGACGAGGGGATTGACGGCGGCCTCTCCATCACCACCGCCGCGATCCGCCACGTGATCTATCCCGGCCCCTGGTTTGACGGTGACGTCGGCACGCGCGGAATTCTGGTGGCCAGCTACACCTGGGCCCAGGACGCGCTGCGCTGGAGCCCGCTCTAGCCCCGCGAGCAGATCGCCCAGGCGCTTGAGGATCTCGAGGGAGTGCACCCGGGTGTCTCGCAGCTCGCAGAGGGCGGGGCGTCGTATTTCTGGAATTCGGACGTGTTCGCGCGCGGCGCGTTCGTGGTTTTTCAGCCGGGCCAGATGTCCTCAATCCATGAGGATATTGTTCGGCCGGAGGGGCGCGTGCATTTCGCGGGCGAGCACGCCAGCCTGTTGCACCGCTGGGTGGAGGGCGCGGTGGAATCGGCTTTGCGAAGCACTCGGGAAGTGGCCCGCCGCTGCGAGGAGGAAGACTAAAGATGGATCTGGAGACTCTGGCCCGCGCCGTGGCTGACGGAAAACCCGCGCCCGAGCTGGACGCGGTTCGCGGAAATCCGGAAGGCACGGCCGAGGAGCGCCTCACCGCCCTGTTCGCCGACGCGCTGCGCCGCAAGCGCGACAAGATCGCAGCGGACGACGGCAACCTCTACGATCAGGGGTTCGGGCCGGCCGAAATGCTGGCCGCTTTTGACGTGCTGGTCAACGTGACGCCGTTCGTGCGTTTCGGCTATGCGGCGGCCAATGCCGCGCTGCTGCGCGCGGCCGGCAACGAAGTGGAAATTGTCGATTTTGGCGTGGGGAAAGGAAGCCAGTGGATCGGCCTGCTGCCGCGGCTGGCCGGGCGGTCGGTAAAACTGATCGGCATCGACCTGCCGGCCTCCGCGGAGGACCCCCTGCGCGATCTCAACGCGACTGGCGAACTGCTGGCCCGAGAAGCCGAGAAGGCGGACGTGCGCTTCACCTGGCAGCCCATCGGCTCCTCGTTCGAGAGCTTGCCGCTGTTAGAGGTGAAATCGCCGCTGGTTAACGCATGCCTCGCGCTGCACCACGTGCCCACCGGGAACGGTGTCACCGAAGTGGATCGGGACGCCTACCTGGCCCGCATCCGCGGCATGGCGCCGCGCCTGGTGACCCTTGTGGAGCCGGAAGCGGACCACGCGCAGGACGATTTCCTGGGCCGCTTCCGCTGTGCGTGGCACCATTACGGCCTGCTCTTCGGGTCGCTGGAGCGCCTGTGCGGCCCCGAAATGCCGGGCCGCGCGGTGGTCGAGCGCGCATTTTTCGGGCGCGAGATCTACAACATCCTCGCGTCCGACGGCCCGGCCCGCATCGAGCGCCACGAGCCGTACGTAAAGTGGCGCGAGCGCATGCAACGGGCCGGCTTCGTGGAAGAAGATCTGTCCACGCTGGGTGAATCCGTTGTCAGGGAAATCGGCATCGCGGACCCGTTTGAGGTGACCGTGCAGGGCGGCGCGCTGACCCTCTGCGTGTCGGGCACGGAGCTGCTCACCACAAGCGCGTGGCGACCTTCCACAAATTGATTCACGGAAGATGGTTCTAAGAATGGTCTGGCAGAGCCTCTCCGCGCGGTTTCCGTGAATTAGTCTCCGGAAGGCTCACGCCGCGGCCAGCACGCGCTCCCGCGGGGCCGGCGTCTGCACCACGTGCGAGTCCACCTCGTCCTTGGCCAGCGCGTAGCGCAGCCACGCCTCCGCCGTCGGCGCGTAGCCGGTGGAGATCCAGTCCGGCCGCGCCGCGTAGCGGACCACGGTCACCCGGCGCACCAGCGGAACCTCCGCCGCCGACAGCCACGCGGCCCAGTCGTAGCCGTACGTGTACGAGCGCTCGGCCGAGGCGTCGTGGCCCGGCAGCACCCAGGCTTCCGCCTGGTAGCGCAGCAGGTCGTGCAATTCCACGCCGTCCTCGACCCCGAACACCTCGACCACGAAGCGGCGCAGCTCTTCCACGAAACGGCCGGCCCGGGTCAGCGCGTCGTAGGCCAGCGACTTGTGGAGCTGCATCTCCATGCCGTCCCAGGTGGTGGACGCGCCCGACCACGCGATCTGGTCCGCGTAGCCGTGCCCCGAGGCCAGCGTCTCCCAGATCGCCGCGATGGAGGCCGCCAGCACGCCCTCGTTGGCCAGCTGCCAGCGCATCAGCGCGTCGTAGAAGACACCCCCGCCGTGCCCCGTCACCCGCTCCACCCAGGTGCGCAGCGGCCGCGTCACACCGTACAGCTCCAGCGCGTTCACCACCGCCACGTACAGCTTTGCCTCGGCCACGTCGGCCTCGCTCATGGTGTTGGTGGCCACCACCGTTTCAATGGTTTCCCGGGCGATCTCGGGATCCTCGGGGCACAGGCCGCGCTGCGGATCCAGCGGCGCAACTTCGGTCACCAGCCCCCACTTTTCCCGATACTCCTTGCGGGCCATCGGCGCGTTGGGAAGTATCGTGCAGGGATAGATGCGGATGCGCTGCACCTGCGGCCACGACGCGAGATCCGCGTAGCCTTCCTTGAAGGACTCCAGCGTCTCGCCGGGCAGCGGGAGAATCAGGTCCGGCGTCAGCCGGTACCCGGAACGAGCATACTGGTCCGACAGGCTGCGGTAGTTCTCCAGCGGGATGTTCTTGCGGCCGATCGCCTCCAGCGCCGTCGTGCTCAGCGTCTGCAGCGAGAAGTTCACGTTGAACCCCTCCGCATCAAAGCCCTCGTCGTGGATGATGCGGTTGATCTGGAACGCCCGCTCCTTGTTGTTCTTCGCGAAGCCCAGCGGATAGAAGGCCTGCGGGAAGCCGACCGTGCGCTTCAAGGTGGAGACGTGCTGCATGATTTCCACGTCGCGCTCGAAGATTCCGAAGTTGGAGTCGTTGAGAATGACCGTGCTGATGCCATGGGCCGCGATCCAGTCCAACTCGGCCTTCACCCGCTCGGTGGGATGCTGGCGGATCTTGCTCATCGTGCTCATCCCCCAGTCGCAGAACGAGCACGAATACGGGCAGCCGCGCGAGGTCTCCAGCGAGGCCAGCACGTGCACGGGGACGTCGAGGGCGCGCACCTCGTCGATGAAGCCATCGAACGCGCCGCTCTGGTAGGCGCCCGGCGCCTCCAGCACCTTGAGCCGCTCGGCGGGAGCGGTAAAGACCTGCTTGCCATCCACCGCGTACGAGATCCCCCGCACGTTTGCGACGTTCGGCTGCTCGGAAAGCATCTCGCGCAGCAGGGCGCGGAAGGGCACTTCACCTTCGCCGTGCACGCAGACGTCCACGTAGGGATGGCGGGCGAAAAAGTCGCTCGGATCATTGGGCACGTGCGGGCCGCCAAACACCACCAGGGTCCGCGGGAAGCGCGCCTTCACCGCCGCGGCAAGGCGCGCCGAGTTCTCGAAGTTCCACACGTACACCGAGAACCCCAGCACGTCAGGCGCTTGAATGCGGTCCAGCATCTTCTCCACCGACTGCATGCGCCAGACGGGCGCGTCCCAGGTCCAGGCGTCGCGTACCTCCTCGTCGAGGTCGCAGTACGTCTTCAGCACGCCGTGGACATAGGGGACGTAGACCGTGGGGGCCGGCATCTCAAGCCGCTGGAGGGCAACGATCGCAACGCGCTTCATGGCTTTCTCCTCATCACTCGCTCCGAGCCCGCCAGGGCGATAAATCGCTGGAAACAGGCCGCGTCAGCGGGCCGTTCAGGGCGGGGTGGCGTCGGCTGTGCCGACTCGTATCTTGAGCAGTGAGAGCCCCGCCGCGCCGTGGTTTGCACCCCGCCCATGTAAACAGTTTGTTAAATTGACAGGACAAGCCGCGCCCACTGAGCGAATTTCACGCGTCGATGCGCGGTTTCACGCTGCCAGAGATCATCATGTCGTTCCTGTTCGTCTCGATGATCTTCGTGATGCTGGTGAACCTGTACCCGATGTCCTACATCACCACCCGGCGCGGCGAGTACCAGATGGTGGCCGACACCCTGGCCCAGAACGTGCTGGAGAAGTCTCGCGGCGGGCCCTACGAGGCGCTCGTCCCGGGCCCGGAGCAAACCCTGGAGCCCATCAAGCGCGGCGAGGTCGTCTTCACGCCAACCCGCCAGGTGGCCGCCGTGACGGGCCTCGACACCGACTACTGCAAGGAGATCGTCGTCAAGGTGACCTGGGAGGAAAAGATTTCCGGGCGCCGCGAGGTGGTCCATCGCATCGTACGATCGCGTGTTGGACCCTAAAACCCGGCGCGGCATGATCACCATGCAGGAGCTGATCATCGCCATGCCGCTGGCCATGATGCTGCTTGCCCTGCTGGTCCACACGCTGGTCAGCTCATCGCGCCGCACCGCGCAGCTCACCGCCCAGGCGCAGATGCAGGAGACGGCCACCTTCATCTTACAGCGCATCGAGAACGAGCTCGCCACCACTCCGGCGGCAGGCGTCGGAATTCTTCATCCGGAGAGCCCGAGCGATCCCACCGCCATCTCCCTCAACCGCCTGGCCACCGTGGATGCCAGCGGGCTGCGCACCTACGAGGACGGACTCGTGCTCTACGTCTTCGACCCCACCCGCAAGACGCTGGTGATGCGAGAATTCGATGACGCACCCGCTGGCCTCGAGATGTCCCCGATCGAGGGCTTCCGCCCGGGCTGTGGAGATCTCAAGCGGCTGGCGACCCAGACATCCCCGAGTTCACGGCTGCTGGCCAGCGGGGTGGCCGAATTCAAGGTCACCTCGGACGCCCCGACCGGACACGTGGGAAGCCCGCTCACGCTGCGCCTGGTCCTGGAGCGCAACGCCATCCCCGGCCAGAAAGAAGTCGAAACGATGGAGCGCACCTTTACCTTGAGAAATTAAGAGCGCGGCCGCCACATCAAGATGCGCGGAACCTGGGCCGGACGCAGCAGTTTATTCGGATCCATATTCAAGATCAGCTCGTGTTTCTTCGGCCCCTTCTCCAGCGCGTCAAAGTATTCCTTGACTTTGGTGTGCGAGCCCTTTCTCCCCTCGCGTGACAAGATGGACCCTCCGTTGGACCCCTTCATTCCCGGCGTCGTCTCGCGATCCCACTTCATGATCAGGTCGTACGCCTGCTGCCGGGTAAGGTTATCGGCCACGCCCAGCGGCGTGATGAACGGAGCGCCATATTCGTCGGTATATTTCTTCGCGATCAGCCGATAGCGCAAATCCCGGCCAGTGCGATCCCCGGGGCGCGGATAGGCGAACGCGGAAAACACCACTAAGTCGTCGTCTGTCCCCGGGTGGCACACCAGCCCGCCACGCACGCCCAGGGCGACCGGAGCGCCGATCATGTTGACCTCGTCGAGGGTCACGCCGCCTTTCCCCTCGGCCGAATTCGTAATCAGCGTGCCGACCACCGTCAAATTGGACGCGAAAACGTTTCCTTCCGAATAAACGATGCCTTGCAGCACCGAGTCGGCCTTGCTGGCGCCGCGCAAGAATACGTCGCCTTTGCAAAGAATCGCCACCACGCCGTCCGCGGTCAGCGTCGTGCCGCCTTCCACGCGGGTGGTGCCGCCGACGACCACGTTGCCTTTGCCCTTGATCGAGCCGCGCACCGTCAGATCGCCGGCCACCGAAAGCGTGCCGCCTTCCATGATCAGGTCGCCGTTGATCTCCAGCCCGCCGTCGCAGCGCACCAGCCACTCGACGGTCATGTCCCCGGTGGTGGCGTCGGACACCGCGGTGCCAAGGCGCCGTTGCGTCCCGGTCGTGGTTTTCTCCTGGTACTCCTCGACGGAGAGGTCCGGCATGGGCGCCGCGTCGGTGTGGGCCCGCACCGCCCCCCGCACCTTTCCGCCCGGATCGATGTGGATGGCCCCCACCGAGGTGAGGTCGCCGTTGATGTCCGAGCGGCCGCCCAGCGATACCGACTCGCTGGTGGAGTTGTTGCTGGCCACCGTCACCATGTTCTGCTTCGCGCGCGGCATGGTGTCGATGGAGCCGGTCCAGTCGCCCGCGTTGGAAACTCCGGTGGCCACGAACGCGCCGCGGATCACCAGGGGGCCGCTGGCTACCACCACGTAGGGATAGGGCGGCACGAACATCAGGACCTCGGCGTCGTACACCTCGCCGCGGAAGCGCGCCCGCGCCAGCACCTGGGCAGTGCGCGGCGGGATCTGGATCTCGGTGCCGGGCACCGCGTCGTCGGACTGGTTGTTGAACGACGAGCGCATCTTGAATTCCAGTGCCCGGGTCGGCGAGAAGGTGACGGCCGCGAACGAGTTTGGATCCTCCGGATCGGTGAGACTCACCGTGTCCGTGAAGAGCCGATCCACGCCGTAAGCGGGGGATTCGGTGAGGCGCGCCACGGCGAGCGCGGCGGCGGATTCGGCAAGGTTGCGGGCCACCTGCCGGTTGTGCCTCCCCTGCCCGAAGGTCCAGTGCTGGAAGGCCATCACGGTCATGCTGAAGGCCACCATCATCACGAGGGCGATGATGAACAGCGTGGTGATGACCGATCCCCGGCGACTTGAACGCATTCCCACCGATCCTAGCATAATCACGGGATGGCGCCCAATCCGGGGCGCGCCACCACCAAAATATGGGTGGCGCGCCCCGGAGCGCGAAGAGAGGAGTGATGGGATTGAGAGGGATTTGGAACACCACGATGCTGGTGTCCCGTGCCTGAGGGGATGATGTCGGATACGTTGATTAAGAGCAGCCGGCGCGAGCCGTTTGCAGTCGAGAATGTAAACGTCTTGTTAACTGTTTATGAACATTCCTCGAGCACGGCGCGCACCTCGTTCAGGCTGCCGTAGCGCGCGTCCGGATCCAGCGCCATCATGCGCATGATCACGTCGATCACGGTGGGCGGGACGTCGGGCCGCAACCCCTTGAGGTCGGGGGGCGGCGTGCGCACGACCCCGAGGAGCACTTCTCGGAGCGCGCTGTCCGGGTAGGGGCGATGGCCGGCCAGCATCTCCCAGGCCATGATGCCCAGCGCGTACTGATCCGAGCGGGGATCGTCGTCGAGCGCGGCCACGAAGCGCTCCGGCGAGAGGTACGCGAGGGTGCCGATAGTGCGTCCGGTGGTGGTCACGGTGGGAAAATTCGAGCCGCGCGCGATCCCGAAGTCGGCGATTTTCGGCAAGCCCCTCGCCGTGAACAGCACGTTCTCTGGCTTGAAGTCGCGGTGCACGACGCCCAGGCCGTGGGCATAGCACGCGCCGTCGAGCAGGGCGCGCATGATCTCGACGAAGCGCGGGTAAGGAAGCGGGCCGTCAAACGAGCGCCGCAGCGTGCCCCCTTCCAGGAATTCCATGGCCAGGTAGACCGTGTCGTCGATGTTTCCCCAGTCGAGAATGCGCACGATGTTCGGGTGCGACAACCGCGACGAGATGGCGATCTCGCGATCGAAGCGGCGGCGCTCCGACTCGTCTTCTGCGGCATCGTCGTCGAGGATCTTCACCGCAACCATTTCGCCCAGATCGGGATCGACCGCGCGATACACGGTTGCGGACCCGCCCCGTCCCTGCTTGCCCTCGATGCGCCAGTGGCCCACCATGCGCGGCTCCGGAATTGCGGGCGTGGGCGCTGGCGCCGGCACCGGCCGCATGCGACGAATCACCAACAGCGCGCCAATCAGCGTCACCACGCCGACCCACCACCAGCGCCCGACCGCGTCGCGCGCCGCCACCAGCGAAGTGGCCGGGTGCAGCACGAGCGGCGCGTCCGTGGGCCACGCCTTCGATTCCAGCAGCATGGCGGGGCGCACGATCTCGGCGCGCGTCTTGTACCCGTCGCGGAGGTAGGTGATGGTGCGGTCGACGTACTGCTGCTTCTCGCCGACGAAGAGGGGCATGAGGAGCACCGCGGGCTCGCCCGAGCGCGCGATCAAGAAGTCCCCCAGGCGCACGTCGGCACCGGGCGGATCCGTCTGGAAGGTGAGCCGATGGGCGAGCGGCGCCATCGGCGCATATCCCCGCTCGGGCCAGACGTGGCGGCCCTCGGCAAAGATGCGGACGGGCACCTCGATGGTGGTGGGGACAAATCCCGCGTGCTCAAAGCGCACCCGAAACGTCTCCGGCATTGGACCCCGCAGCAGAACGGCGAGCCGCCGCCCAATCTCCTCGGCCTGCTTGGAGGCGCGCGGCTCCAGCCCGGGGACGGTGGGCCACGCGGGACTTGTGGGGCCGCCCGACACGCCGATGTGGAGCGACCAGTCCGACCCGGGATAGGACGCCGGCTTCTCCCAGTAGACGTCCGCGCCCGCGGCGACGAACCACGCGGCCTGCACCGGCTGGGTGGAAGAGCCGGTGAGAAAGAGCGGCTCCCCGAAGACCGGCGAGGCACACAGGACAATCAAGACCAGGACGTAGCGGATCAACACGCATGCGTTGGGCGGTGCTAAACGGCTCTCCTTCTGGTAAGATTGGCGCATGCGCTATCGAGGGGCGACACTACCCACCGTCATGATGACCGTCGCCGTGGCGGTGCTGGCCGCTTCCGTCGTATGCGCGGCCGCGAGCTTCGCGCTGATGTTTTGCACCCAGGTTTCCAACCACCACGCGGCACGCAATCTCGCGGACTCGGTGGTGGCCCGCGGCGTGGAACGCCTGATGGCGTCTCCCGACTTCCGGGGCAGCATCACCATCGGCGAGGTTGCCCGTCTTTCGTTCGAAACGATCCCGCGCTCGGTGAACAATCTCGACGGCTTCGACGCGGTTGCCGGCTTTGACGGTCACCCGGTGCCCGCGGAGTCCGCGCAGCTGGTCGGGCTCGGCTTTTCCGGCGGCGAGCAGGTGCGCGTGGAGGCCATTCTCAGCATCGCCGCCTTTCCCTACGCGCTCGCTTCGGACGGTCGCCTGGACGCCACTGACCTGCTGGTGAGCGGCGTGCCTTCCTTTCAAGAGGTGGCACGCGGCCCAGACGGCAGCGTGTCCATCAAGAGCGACGACGAGCTGCCCGGCCACGTGGCCAGCAACTGCGCCGAGGCCAGCGCGCTCACGCTGGGCCGCAACAGCCGCGTGAAGGGCAACGCCGGCGCGGCCGGTCGTGTCGTGCTGAGCGGCGGCGTGGTGGAAGGGGATGTCCGCAACGGCGCCGCCCGGGTCACGCTGCCCTGGCTGGAGCCATCCGCGTTTGACGTGCCGCGGGCCTACGCGGTAACCCTGCAGCCGAGCGTGGCAAGTCCGCGGGTGGCCGGATTCGCGCGCAGCGAGGGCGGGCTTCGGGTCAGCGGAGACATCACGCTGGACGGCGGCGTTCTATTCGTGAAGGGCGACCTCTACGTGGAGGGCGGAATACGCGGGCGCGGCGCCGTGATCGTGCAGGGGAGGACGTACCTGGGGGGCGCCTCCAGTCTCACCTCCGACGACGTGGCGGCCATCATCAGCGGCGGCGACCTGACCATTGAAGCCGCCGCCGGCAACCGTGCCCGCCACCTCTTCCAGGGACTGGTGTACGGCCGCGGTCGCGTGACCGCGCGCAACGTCACCGTGCTGGGCGCGATGGTGGCCGCCGGAGGCGACGACCTGACCGTCGAAAACACCACGGTGGTGTCGGTCCCGCTCGGCAAGTTGATGATCGCCGGCGAGTCGATCTGGCAGGTGGACGACGAAGATCCTGGGCCCGACGAGGGCGACGGCAGCGGGATCGACTTCAATGCCGTCGCCTTCTTCGATCGCGCGGCGAAAGTCTGGCGCTACGACGTGCGCGCCACCCTCATCAAGAAATTCGTGCCACAACAGACCCTGGTTCAGAAAGGGCTGACGCGCGAAGCCGCGGTCCGCTTCCTGAACGACGTTTTCCTCGAGGCGCCGACCGACGAATCAGCTCCTGCTTTCGACGCCTACCTGCAAGACCTCAGCCGAGGCGCCAAGCCGCGCAGCGTGGTGATGGATGTCGACCTGAATCGGTTCTTGCAGCCCGCGGACCGCATCCGAATCTTGCTATGGCGGCCGCTGTAGGTGCACGTCCTCCATCCCCGCTATCGCCCCCGAATTGGCGCCAGCGCAAGCTTCCCGTCCGTGCCGACGATCTGGTAGGCCTGCACCGAGTTCACGCCGGCGCGGAACGACTGCTCGGGAATGACGGCCTCAAAGCGGAGCGAGTCCCCGTCGATGAAGGTATACGTGGTGGTGCGCACCACGCCGTTGACGGCCACGGCGATCTGGATGCGGCCCTGGCGGCCGTGGATGCGTCCGCGGATCCAGGCGGGGATGAAGCCGCCGCCGGGCTGCGCGTCCAGGTAGCGGTCCGGCTCGGCCTGTTCCCACTCCAGTCCGCTGTTGCCGACCCGCGGTATGGAATTCACCGAGACGCCGAAAAACTGCCGCTGCGGGCCGTAATTGTGGAGCCCGTCGTCCGCGCCGAACAGGGCGACTTTCCGCTCCAGCACCGTCTGCTGCTCCGGGAGACCCGCTGCAAAGGTCATCCGCGTCTCGTTCTGCGAATAGCAGGTCTTCACCGCCGGACGCTCATTGTTCTTGAGGAACGACTTTCCGTCCATCGGCCAGGAAAGCCGGATGCCAAGCGCGTCCGCAAGGGACGGAACCACGTCAATGCTCTGCACGTTCCGCGAATCCAACGCGGCGACTTTCTGGTGCGGCATTTTCACCAACAATGGGATCGGCAGAATCTCCGCGTGGTTTTCGCGGACCAGCCGGCGGCGTGGCGTGCCCGGCGTGAACGAGCAGCCGTGGTCGGAGGTGACCACCAGAATGCACTCGTCGTAGATACCGATGGCCTTGAGCCGCACGATCAGCTCGCCCAGCAGGCGGTCGGCGAAGCCTACATGCAAGAGATGCCGCTGCCAGGCGTCGGCCACCGCAAAGGGGTCGCTGCTCCAGGTCTCGTTGACGCCGCGCGCGTACACTTCGGGCGCGTCGTCCGTCGCGTACGCGCGACCGGAAGGCATGAAGCGCCACGGCAAGTGGGGGATCACCGCATGCGAGAAAATCAGCGGGGGACGCGTGCCGCGGTGCAAGGTCTTGAGAAATGCGCGATAGTCGTCGGCGCAAGCCATGTAATGCTTGATCCGGTTGTGCGCCGGGCTGTCGCCGCAAAACGCGCCGTAATTCTTCCAGGTGGCGGTGATGTCCGGCAGCCCCAGCCCAACGTCGCGAGGCACCACCAGGTGCAGGTAGACGACGGCGACGTCGCTCAACAACGCTTTCAGGCTGGGATCGAGGCTGGTGAGCGGCTCCTCCCCCAACAGGTTCTTCGGGCACAGGCCGGTGATCGACTCGTAGGCCTGCACGTCGTAGCGTCCGCCCAGCAGCGAGAAGAGCGTGCGTGGATAGTCTCCCGCGATGGGAAGCTTGTCTTTGTGGGGATAGCAGCCGCTCAGCAAGGCTGGAACGGCGTTTACGGTCTTGTCCGCCACCGTGCTCGCCTCGCGGTACCAGGTCGACTGCTTCGCGAGGGCGGCAAAATTCGGGTAACGGCGCGCGTCGATCCGCCCGCGCGCGTCAAGCAGCGAAACCAGCGGCAATTCGTCAAAAATCGCCACCACCACCGGGGTGCGGGAGCGCACCTCCGGATACAGGTCTCGGGTAGGGCCGCCGACGATGAAGGACGATACCGGAGAGCCCATCAGGAACCAGGCCGGAACCAGCAGCACGGCGGGGCTGAGGGCGCTCAAGAAAATGCGCACCGACGGGTAGCTGCCGCAGCCCTGCGCGAGCGCGCCGCCGGCGGCCGCGCACATCGCGATCGATAGGAGGCCGGGCAGGGCACTTTCATGGAATGCCTGCAGGCAGATCAGGGTGAGCAGCACGCCGACGATGGGCACGTGCGCGCGCGTTCCGAGCAGCCTTTCGATCATCATCAGCACGGCCGGCGGCGCCAGCGTCAGGATGA
>VGFD01000050.1 GCA_016868975.1 Armatimonadota bacterium
TCTCCCACCTGATGGAACGGCGCCACGCCCCGGCCGGCGCACGTCCCTCCGAGCGCGCGTGAGAGCCACATATATCGTCGAAAGACATAATTGACGCGTCCGCGGACCACTTAGTATTCCGCTGCAACTGCCGATAAGTTCATGTCGGGCCGCATGATCCGGCCGCTGCAAAAATTTCCTTCCGTCCGGCCAATTCTTGCAGGACAATTCCATGGGAGGCCGAAATTTTCGAGCCGGTGCTTGAAATGTTTGCGAACTCGCAACGTTGCAAGGCCGTCGACGGTCGGGCCGCGGGTCTGCCGCGGCGGCGTGACCGCGCGGAAAATGAAGCACCGCCAAATATACCGGGATGTGGAGTATTATGGCAGAAGACAGCACCGAAGCAACGACTGCCGGCGAAGGCGCCGGATCCTCTGCGGGCGACGCCGCGCCGGCCAGGCGCGGTCCAGGCCGTCCCAAGGGAAGCAAGAACAAATCCGCCGCCGCGCCCGCCAAGCGTGGTCCGGGTCGCCCCAAGAAGACCGCCGCCGCGGCGCCCGCCAAGCGTGGTCCGGGTCGCCCCAAGAAGACCGCCGCCGCGGCGCCGGCCAAACGCGGACCGGGTCGTCCCAAGAAGACCGCCGCCGCCAAGCGTGGTCCCGGGCGTCCCAAGAAGAGTGAGGCCGCCGCGCCCGCCAAGCGTGGACCGGGCCGTCCCAAGAAGACCGCCGCCGCCACGCCCGCCAAGCGTGGACCGGGCCGTCCCAAGAAGACCGCCGCCGCCGCGCCGGCCAAGCGCGGACCGGGTCGTCCTCGCAAGACCGAGGCTGCCGCGCCGGCCAAGCGCGGACCGGGTCGTCCTCGCAAGACCGCGGCCGCCGCGCCGGCCAAGCGCGGACCGGGTCGTCCTCGCAAGACCGAAGCCGCCGCGCCCGCCAAGCGTGGACCGGGTCGTCCGCCCAAGGCAACCGCGAAGCGTGGACCGGGCCGTCCTCCGAAGGCGACCGCGAAGCGTGGACCGGGTCGTCCGCCCAAGGCAACCGCCGCCAAGCGTGGGCCGGGCCGTCCTCGCAAGACTGCCATCGCCGCGCAGGGCAAAGCCGCCGCGAAGGCAGCCGCCAAGTGGATGAAGGACGTGGCGAAGCACGCCGCCAGCCTGGTGAATGCACTGGTCAAAGCCGGCCTGCACGCCGGTGGTGGCGCCGCCAAGGGCGTCGCCAAGCGCGTCGTCAAGCGCGTCGCCAAGCGGGCCCGACGCAAATAGCGCGCGGTACCGCGAAAAGGCCCGCCGGAGTGCCGGCGGGCCTTTTTTCATTCGGGGGCGCCGGCGTTACTTCAGGTGCGCTGGTATCTCGTCATTCCGGATCAGGTCGTCGAAGGTTTCTCCCCGCACCAGCACGTCCGCCTCGCCGTCGTGCACCAGTATGATGGGAATGCGCGGCAGGCGGTTGTAATTGCTCGACATCGCGTAATGATACGCGCCCGTGGAGAAGGTCGCCAGCAGGTCTCCGCGGCGCGGCGAGGGCAGCGGCATGTCCCAGGCGATCATATCGCCGGTTTCGCAGCACTTGCCGCAAATGGCCACCTTTTCCTCGACCGGATCGTGCATGCGGTTGGCCAGCCGGCCGTGATAGCGGGCCTGGTAGAGGGCCGCACGAGGATTATCCGTCATGCCGCCGTCCACCGACGCGTAGATGCGGACGCCGGGGATATTCTTGATGGTGCCGATCGAATAGAGCGTCGTGCCGGCCTCGCCCACGATGGAGCGGCCGGGCTCCACCAACACGGTTGGCAGCGGCGCGCCGAGCGGCTGCCACGCTTCGCGCACCGCGCCGACGAGCAGCGCAAGGTATGCGTCCACGCTGGGCGGTGAATCCTCGGGAAGATATGCGATGCCCAATCCACCCCCCAGGTTCAGCTCTTCCGGAAGATATCCAGTCAGCCGGTGCACCTCGGCAATCAGCGCCACTACCGAGCGGGCGCCCGCCCCAAATGCGTTGATCTCGTGAATTTGCGACCCGATATGGCAATGAAGTCCGCGCAGCTCCAGGCCAGCGGTTGCAAGGACCCGCGCGATTGCCTCACGCGCCATCCCATTGCCAATGGAAAATCCGAACTTGGAGTCGAGTTGTCCGGTCTGGATGTACGAATGCGTTGACGGCTTGATGCCCGGGGTGACTCTTACCTGGACGTCAATGGATTTCCCGGCGCGCTCGGCGGCCCGCGCGAGCCGATCGATCTCGTCGAAGGAATCGACCACAAAACGGGATACCCCGGCCGAAACCCCCATGTCGATTTCCCAAACCGACTTGTTGTTGCCGTGGAAGTAGATTCGCTCCGCTGAAAATCCGGCGGCCAGGGCGGTGGCCAGCTCTCCTCCGGAAACCACGTCGAGGCAGAGATCCTCCTGGGCTACCAGGCGGCACATCCCGGTGGTGAGAAACGCCTTGCCGGCGTAGAGCACGCGGTACCCCTGCGCCCCCGCGCAGTGACGCCGGAGGGCGTCATGGTAGGCGCGACAGCGGGCGCGGATGGCGCCCTCGTCGAGAATTTGCAGCGGCGTGCCAAAGCGCTCCGCAAGGGTCACGACGTCGCAGCCGCCGATCACCAGATGACCGGCCTCATTCACGGTCAGGTTGCTGAACATGGAAGGGTGGGGATTCGGTGGAACACAGGAACCTCCCCCCGAGGGCCCGAAGACGCCGCCCGCCATGCCGCAATTTCGCCTCAATCCGACCATTCACAACGAGTGCCCCAAGTGTGGGGACGACACGACCATGCTGGTCGTTCCCGGCGACCAGGTGGTGACCTGCGCGAAGTGCGGCACGACAATGAAGATCCACCTGCCCCAGGGGCCCTGCGGAAAGATCCTGAAGCTGGTCACCGACGTCCAGTCGAAGGTGAACGAGCTGCTGTCGTTCCGGCTGCAGGAACGCGACGAGACTTGACTGGCAGGAGATCGGCGCCGTCCGGCCCAAAGAGGGCGCCCACTTTTCCGAGATTCCACTGAGGATTAACTGATTGGGGAGGACCAAGATGCGCACCACTCTTCGCGCACTTTTTTTGATTCTGGGGGCCACGCTCGCGCTGTGGACCAGCGGGTGCACGCAGAATCCGCCCACCACCGGTGGGCCCTCGGGCGCCACCAGCGGGTCGCCGGGCACCACCACCCAGACCAGCGCCGCGACCGGTGATATCAAGATCGGCTGCTACTTCAGCATGACCGGCGGCACCGCCACGTTTGGCGAGTCCAGCATGAATGGCATCCGCCTCGCCATCGACGAGATCAACGCAAAGGGCGGCGTGCTGGGCCGCAAGCTGAGCTACCAGCTCGAAGACACTCAGGGGGCGCAAGACAAGGCCGCGCTGGCCGTGCAGAAGCTCATCAACCAGGCCAACGTGGACGTCATCATCGGTGAAGTCGCCTCGTCGAGCTCCATCGCCGGCGGCAACATCGCCCAGAATTCCGGCGTGCCGATGCTCTCACCGTCCTCCACAAACGAGAAAGTGACGAAGGTCGGTAACTTCATTTTCCGGGCCTGCTTCATCGATCCGTTTCAAGGATTCGTCATGGCACGTTTCGCCAAGGACAATCTGAAGGCCAAGACGGCGGCCATTCTCACCGACAAGCAATCCGACTACGCGATCGGACTGGCCAAGGCTTTCCGCGGGACCTTCGAGCAGGACGGCGGGAAAATCGTGGGCGAGGAATTCTACATCCAGAACGATACCGACTTCAAAGGCCAGCTCACCCGGCTCAAGCAGCTCAACCCCGACGTGATCTTCGTCCCGGGCTATTACACCGAGGCCGGTCTCGTGGCCCAGCAAGCGCGCGAGCTGGGCTTCAAGGGCCCGCTGCTGGGCGGCGACGGCTGGGATTCTCCCAAGCTCACCGAGGTGGGTGGCGAGGCGCTCAACGATTCGTACTTCAGCGTGCACGTCGACGTTGAGAGCAGCGTGCCCAAGGTCCAGGAATTCGTGAAGGCGTATCAGGCCAAGTACAGCGCAAACCCCGACACGCTGGCCGTGCTTGGATACGACTCGGTGTACCTGATGGCCGACGCGCTCACCCGGGCCGGCTCGACCGACAAGGCCAAAGTGCGTGACGCCCTTGCTTCCACCAGGGGATTCCAGGGCGTGAGCGGCACCATCACCATGAACGCCGATCGCGACCCGGTCAAGGAGGCCGTCGTGGTGGCCATCAAGGACGGCAAGGCGGTGTTCGTCACGTCCATCAAACCGGCCGGTGGGGACATCGGAACTGGCGGCGACACGGCGCCGGCCACCACCGCCCCGAGCCCCGCACCCACCGGTGCGGCTTCGCCCGGCGCGGATGCGGCAAGCCCGGCGGCTTCGCCCGCAGCCGACGCGAGCCCGGCGGCTTCGCCCGCAGCCGACGCGAGCCCGGCGGCTTCGCCCGCCGACGCAAGCCCGGCGGCTTCGCCCGCAGCCACCGAGGCGCCCGCCGCCTCGCCAGGCACACCGTAGATTCTGGAGCACGCGCGCCCGCCGCCGGCACTTGAGCCGTCGGCGGGCGTGTCGAGCACGAAGATGGATTCCGCAACATTCGTCCAGCACTCCGTCAACGGGCTGCAACTCGGCCTGATGTACGCGCTTATCGCGCTCGGCTACACCATGGTGTACGGCATCCTGCGCCTGATCAATTTCGCGCACGGGGACGTCTTCATGGTCGGCGCGTACGCCGCGTATTTCGTCGGGACGGCGCTCACCCAAAAAAATCCGGCCACCGGCGCCGCGCTGATGGGCCCGGGCATGGCGACGGCAATGATCGCCCTGGTCGCCGCCATGGCGGTTTGCGCGCTGCTTGGCGTAACCATCGAGCGCTTCGCTTACAGGCCGCTGCGCAGCGCGCCGCGCATCGCCGCGCTGATCACCGCCATTGGGGTCTCGTTCCTCCTGGAAAACCTGTGCGTGGTCATGCTGGGGGCGACGCCGAGGGGATTCCCTACCCTGATTCACAAGCACGACGTGTTTTCGGTGGCCGGCGTCCCCATCTCGAATTATCAGGTAATGCTGTTCATCCTGTCGTTGCTGCTGATGGGCGCCCTGCAGTACATCGTGCAGCACACCATGGTGGGCAAGGCCATGCGCGCGGTTTCCTTTGATCAGGACGCCGCGCGTCTCATGGGCATCAACGTCAACGCGGTCATTGCATGGACCTTCGTGATCGGCTCCGCGCTCGCGGCGGCTGCCGGCATGCTGTACGCCATGAACTATCCAAAGGTCGAGCCGTACATGGGGATCTTCCCCGGGCTCAAGGCATTCGTTGCCGCCGTGGTGGGCGGCATCGGCAATATCCCGGGCGCGGTGGCCGGAGCATTGATCATGGGATTCGCCGAGACCCTGGTCATTGCGCTCGGCTATTCCACCTACCGCGACGCCGTGGCGTTCGCGCTGCTCATCGTGATCCTGTTCATCCGCCCCACCGGAATCCTTGGTAAAGGGCTCGTTGAGAAGGTATGAGCACGCTGCGCAATTTCGCCATCCTGCTGGCGGGGACGGTATTCCTGTGGCTCCTCAGCGGCCTGGTGCCGCGCATGGTGGGCCCTTATCCCCAGCAGATGCTCAACCTCGTGGGCATCAACATCGTTCTCGCGGTGAGCCTCAACTTGATCAACGGCTACACCGGCCAGTTTTCCATCGGCCACCTGGGATTCGCCGCGGTCGGAGGCTACGCATCGGCCACCTTCGTGAAATACTTCGCGCCGGTAACCTGGACGGGCCCGCTGTCGCTCTTCGTCTCGCTGTTGATTGGCGGCGCCGTTGCAGGCGCGTGCGGCCTGCTGGTCGGGCTGCCCACGCTGCGGCTGCGCGGCGATTACCTGGCCATTGCGACGCTGGGCTTCGGAGAGATTATCCGGGTCGTTTTCCTGAATATCGACGAGGTTCCGGTCGGTGGCCGCACCATTGACCTGGGTGGCGCGCGTGGTTTCACCGGCATCCCACACCTTTCCGACTTCTTCTGGATCTGGTGGTGGGCGCTGCTTACCTGTCTGGTCATTCTCAACATCGTGTACTCGTCCCCGGGACGCGCCTTTAAATCCATCCGCGAAGACGAGCTTGCCGCGGAGGTCATGGGAGTGAACACCACCTATTACAAAGTGGCCGCGTTCGTGATCGGCTCGTTCTTCGCCGGGGTGGCCGGCGGCCTCTACGCGCACGAATTCGTCATCCTCCATCCGACGCGCTTCAACTTCATCAATTCCTTTGACATCGTTCTGATGGTCGTGTTCGGTGGAATGGGAAGCACGACCGGCGCGATCTTCGGTGCGGCTTTCATCACGATTCTGCCGGAGTTTCTCCGCGACGTCTCCGCATTTATCGGCACCCGCCTGGGGCGCCCCGAGCTGGACCTGAGGCTGGTCATCTATTCGCTGATGCTGATCGTCCTCATGCTCGTGCGGCCGCAGGGCCTCATGGGCAGCCGTGAGATCACCGCCTGGTTCCACCGCAAGCCAAAACCCCCGCTGGAAAAGGAGGGGATGGCCTGATGCCCATTCTCGAAGCCAGTGGGGTGACCCGACGGTTCGGTGGATTGACCGCGGTCAACGACTTCAACATTTCCATCGAGCCCGGCGAGGTCATCGGACTCATTGGTCCCAACGGCGCCGGAAAAACCACCGCGTTCAACATGTTGAGCGGCGTGCTGCCGCCCAGCGAGGGCGACATCCGCTTCGAGGGCAAGAGCATCATCGGGCTGAAAACCCACAAGGTCACCCAGCGCGGCATCGCGCGCACCTTCCAGAACATCCGCCTGTTCGCGGACCTCACCGTGCTCGACAACGTGAAGATCGCCTCGCACTTCCGCTGCGGCTACACCATGGCGGAAGCCGTGCTGCGGGCGCCGCGCTTCGTGCGCCGCGAGGCGGAGATCGAGCGGAACGCCATCGACCTGCTGGGGATTTTCGGACTGGCGCACCTGAAGGACGAAGTGGCCCGCAACCTGCCCTACGGCGAGCAGCGGCGCATGGAGATCGCGCGCGCGCTGGCCACCTCTCCGCGCCTTCTCCTGTTGGACGAGCCGGCGGCCGGCATGAATCCTCAGGAAAGCCTGGAGCTGGTCGAGTTCATCCGCTTCGTGCGCGACAAGTTCGACCTGACGGTGCTGTTGATCGAGCACCACATGGACGTGGTGATGTCGATCTGCCAGCGCATCCTGGTGCTCGACTACGGCGTGACCATTTCCAAGGGAACGCCGAAGGAGATCCAGTCGGATCCGCGGGTCATCGAAGCGTATCTCGGCAAGGAGGTTGAGGATGGCTGAGACGCTGCTTTCCGTGGAAGGCCTCAACGTGTATTACGGCGCCATCCACGCCGTGAAGGGCATCTCGCTGCGCGTTGAGGAGAAAGAGATCGTCACCCTCATCGGGGCCAACGGCGCCGGGAAGAGCACGTTGCTGCGCACCCTGTCCGGGCTGCTGCGCGCGCGCAGCGGAAACATCCTGTACAATGGCCACCAGATTTCCGCCATGCCGGCCCACCAGATCGTGGCACAGCGGCTGCTGCACGTTCCCGAGGGCCGCAAGATTTTCGCCAACCTCACGGTGCTGGAAAACCTGGAGCTGGGCGCCTATCTCAGGCACGATCGCGCCGAAATCCAGAAGGACCTGGAGCACGTCTACGGGCTCTTTCCGCGCTTAAAGGAGCGGCTCTCGCAAAATTCCGGCACGCTGAGCGGCGGCGAGCAGCAGATGCTGGCCATGGGACGCGCGCTGATGGGCCGCCCGCACCTGCTGCTGCTCGACGAGCCGTCGATGGGACTGGCCCCGCTGCTGGTCCGCGAGATCTTCAACATCATTCGCAAGATCAACGAGGAAGGCGTGACCATTCTGCTGGTCGAGCAGAACGCCCTGATGGCGCTGCAGACGGCAAGCCGCGCGTACGTGCTGGAAACCGGCGCGATCACCATGGAGGGCCCCGCCGCGGAGCTGGCCCACGACGAGCGGATCAAGAAGGCGTATCTGGGGGTTTAGCGGCGGCCCCCCCCACCCCGGTTCATGAGGCCGGGATTCGCGGCGGGTCCGATATAGATGACCCTGCTGCCATTGACTTTTGCCTCGGCGACCGGCACACCATTGACCGAGACCCCAACATTGGCCTTGGGAATTCCGCCTCCCACGAAGACGACCCACGTGTTCGTTCCGGTACGCTCATCGTGATACATCCATCCCGACGCCCCGCCGGCCCCACCGCCCTTCACCTCACTGCCATCCGCGTTGCGCCCGGCGCCGCCGGGGCTCAAGGCAAGACTTCCCATTCCGGGGACTTCACTCTTCACGGGTCCCGTGTCCATGGTGCCGAGCCCCGCGTTACGGTCGCCGCGCACCTTTGAGCCCTGCACCGTTCCCAGGGTGCCGGAACCGGACGCGGGCACGTCAGTGGACGTATCCATGGTGCCCATTTTCACCTTCGCCGGAGGACCTCCGGTCGTGCTGGCCGTGGAAGCCGTGGTCGCGGGCTGCGCGGGCTTTGCCGGCGCCGGGGCGGAGGGCTGCGCGGGCGCCGAATTGGTGACAAGCGGCGTGGTCGCGGGCTGCGGCGAACTTGACGCAACCGGTGGCGCCGCCGCAGCCGGTGTCGGGTCCGCCTGGAAAATCGGAATTGTCACGCTGCCCGGACGGCCAGCCGGCGGCGCGGAGGGCTCCGACTGCGGCGCCATCGCCACCGGGTCGGGCGGAAAATCCGCCGGAAATTGATTCGTGGCTGGCCGCGTCCGCGGTCTCTGCGAACCAGGATCCTGGCTGAGCAGCGGCACCTCGTTGAGGCTCCAGGCGGGGATGCGCTCGGTCGGCTCAGGCGGAGTCTGGGTGATCTTCACCAGATCCGCGCCCACCGCGATCAGCAGCCCGAGAGCCACTACCTGGCTCGCCCAGCGAATCCAGCGAAGTCCGTCGCCACTCCCGCGTTGTACAACCCTCATGCCTGGGACCTCCCCACAAAAATTGCCCGCCCTCCACGGATGATCCATTATAGATCAGCCAGCCGCGATGCGAAAGTCCCAGGCTGGGAAGGCGTGCCCATTCCGGGACGCGAAAGGTCCCGAACTGGAAGGGGTGAGCACGCGTGACCGCACGATACCAAAAGATCGCGCCCGTTCGGGGGATGGTGCCGAGAAGCGAGAACGTGCTGCCGGCCCTCGCGTTCCTGACGCTTTGCGCGCTCGGCGCGATGCTGTATTTCTTCGGCGGCGGCCGCGAGAAAGCGCTCGCGTGGTGGACCGCGCAGACGCCTCCTTCGGCGAACAATGCCGCCATCGTCATGCGCGAAAACGATCCCGAGGCACGACGGGCCGTCGACCGAGTGACCAGCCACTTTCCCCACGGCGCGAAGCACAATCTCGCCGACGCGTTAAATCACGTCACCACCGAGCGCCTGAAGTCCGGCGCCACCATCGCCGGCCGCTGCTGGCGCGTCGACAAGGTGAAGCCAAAAGTGTATTCGGTGGCCTACCTGATCGATTTTGACGACGGCGCGCGCAACGCCTGGATCTGGCAGGTGGAGAGCGCCGGCAACGTCGTGAAGCCGGTGTCGCGCAGCGCCGAGGAGCTGGAATTGATGGACCTCAAATGAGAATGGCCGGAAAAAAAGTCCTCGTCACCGGCGCGAGCCGCGGCATCGGTCGCGGCATCGCGCTCGCCATGGCCGGCGAAGGCGCCAGTGTGGCGGTCACCTACGTGAAGGGCTCCGAAAAAGCCGGTGAGGTGGTGCGCGCCATCCGCGAGGGAGGCGGCGAGGCCTTCGAGC
Organism: Armatimonadota bacterium; assembly: GCA_016868975.1. Taxonomy (GTDB): domain Bacteria; phylum Vulcanimicrobiota; class Xenobia; order RGZZ01; family RGZZ01; genus VGFD01. Next base: position 9,745 of record VGFD01000050.1, read on the forward strand.
TGAAGTCGGACGTGGGCCAGCGCGCCGACTGCGAGCACCTCATCAATAAAATCCGCGAGCACTGGGGCAGCCTGGACGTTCTGGTGAACAACGCGGGGCGCCTCGATCCCATCATGCCGGGCGACGTGGGGCTTGAGGCGTTCGAAAAAACCATCGAGACGAACTTGAAGGGCACCTGGCTGATGAGCCGGCTGGCGGCGCCGCTGCTGCGCGCGTCGCAGGGGAGCATCGTGAACATCGCCTCCATCGCCGGCAGCGCGGGATATCCCTATGCCGCGCACTACGCGGCGTCCAAGGCCGGGGTCATCGCGATGACCCGGTCCCTGGCGCTGGAGCTGGCGCCCGGCGTGCGGGTGAACGGAATCTCACCGGGCTACACCAACACCGGCGATCCGTCCGGCTGGTCGGAAGAGCGCATGGGGGATCTTGCAAAGGCCATTCCACTGCAACGCTTCGGACGGCCGGAGGACGTGGCGGCGGCGGCGATTTTCCTGGCGGTGGAGGCGACCTACGTCACCGGAACGACGCTGGTGGTGGACGGCGGCCTCACCCTGCGGCTCCCGGGATTTGTGTCCGGACTTTAGGGGGTGTTGACATTCGCGGCTCGTAGCGAGGACGTCAGGCTGGAGTCGAAGTCGCCGGTCCGCACAAGCGAGCACCGCAGGCGTACTTTCGGGTACCTTGAGGAGCGCGGTCGCGGAGGACCAAGAGGTTTGCCCAGAGTGGCGTCCGCAGTAGTGCGATGATTGTCAACACCCCCTAATCCCAGCCTTGCAGCGCGTCCACCATGCGCCGGGAGCCCGGATCCGCGGGCACTTTCTTGAGCACGTTCTTGAAGTTGAGCATCGCCTGATCGAACTTGCCCAGCCGATACTGCACCAACGCGAGGTTGTACAGCGACTCCAGAGAGTCCGGACGCGCTTCCAGCGCGCGCGCGAAGTCCTGCTCGGCCTGTGGCATCATTTTCCCGCCGGCGAACTGAAAGCAGCTCACCCCGGTGGAGAAGCAGTCCGCAAAGAGCTCTCTCTCTACGGAGACGCCCCCCGAGCGGTCGGAAGACTTGCCGAACACGCCGCGCAGCTTCTTCCACAGGCTGCTGTCAGACTTGCGTCCATCGCCCCCCCGCGACGCGCGGTCGAAATCGCGCGGAATGCGCAGCTGGAACTGGGGCTGTCCGTCGTACTCCTTGCGCGCATCCGGGTTGCTGACCAGGTCGTACGCCTCGGTCAGCTCCTTCATCCGCTCCTGGGCGAGGACCGGCTGATGGGGATTCAAGTCGGGATGGTACTGCTTGGCCAGCTCGCGGTAGGCTTTGCGAATGTCGTCCTTGCCGGCGATGGGCGGCACACCAAGAACCTTGTAGGGATCACGCTTCAATGCAGAGGTACCACCGGAGGCCATGGCAGCAGGTTTCTTCCGCTCCTCCGGCAATCCCTCTGGATGAGGTCATCAATACTCAGACGCCAGACGCCTGCGCGATCTCCTGTGCCGGAGCGGCTGCGGGCGATTCCCGCGGGGGCGTGGCCACGATGTCCACGCGCATCTCCTCGGCGGTGATGGGGACCACCAGAAAACGCCGGCGGACGTAGCGGAAGAGCACCTTGATCGCGGCGGCCACCGGCACGCCCAGCAGCATCCCCCAGAAGCCCAGCAGCTCCGCGCCAGCGAACACGGAGAACATCACGAACAGCGGCGAGACGCCCATCGCGTTGCTCATCAGGCGCGGGCTGATGAAGCGATCCACGCCGAGCGCAACCGACACCGTGATGGCCATGACGGTAAGCACGTACGCGGCGCTGCCATTCTCCAGGTAGGCCAGGACGCCGGCCACGATCGACAACAGCACCATCCCGGCAATTGGAATGGGATAGGTCACCACCGCCAGCAGGCCGATCAGAAGGCTGTACTGGGAGGGAACGAAACCCGGCACGCCCAGCCACGCCACGATCGACAGGGCGGACAGCAGCACGAAGATGATGCCGCCGCTGACGCACGACAGGATGGCCGTGCCTTTGACGAAGCCGCCGAAGATCTCGTTGATCTCTACGATGAGGCCGTCAACGTCCTGGCGGTAGGCCTCCGGCACGGCTTCCCAGAACGCTTCCCGCGACTGGGGCAGATGGAGCAGCATGAACATCGAGATGATGAGCGCCATCAAGAGAAACAGCACCCAGGAGAACGTGCTCACCAGGAAGTTGACGGTTCCGGTCACCACGTAGGTCACGCCGTCGCCAAGGCGGTTGGCGTTTTGATCGATAAACGTCTGGGCCCGCTGGCGCACGGCCTTGGGGAGCTTGGCGCGATCGAAGCGTACCTGCCAGTAATTGGCGGACTGCTGAAATCGGGTCGCCTGCTGCGGCAGGTTGTTGGAAATGGTATCCACCTGCTCGCTGATGACCGGCGCGGCGATCAGCAGCACGATGGCCATCAGCAGCGGGATGGTCATGTAGACCAGGATCACCGACTGCGTCCAGGAGACCGGCCGGCCCAGGCGACCGCTGTGCACCCAGCGCACCCACGAGTGCATGACGTAAGCCAGCGCGGCGGAGATCCCAAAGAGCAGCAGCGTTTGGTAGATACGGCCGATGAGCAACAAGGTGACGGCGAAGATGGCCAGCCATCCCAGCACGCGTACCCAGGTCGCCGTCTGCACGCCGTTCACCACGAAGGTTTTCGCGAGGTCCGCTGGTCAGCCCTCTGAAGCACGACGGAAACCGCACCGCAATAGCGACGAAATCATTCAAGCACACCCGGGGCGCGCCGCGGCTGAATTCCGGTCGGGAGGAGACGTGCCGGAGCCGCTCGAATTTATTCCAATACCCGAATTGGGGGTCCGGGGGCCGCCCGAAGGCGACTCCCCCTGGATCACCCCCGCTGGGGAGGCGTGCGTCTTGCCAAACGCCCAGGAAGTCCTGCGAATCTTGCTGTCGCGGCCCGACGGGGCGAGCCGGCGCAAATACCTGTCCACGCTGGACGACGGCTGCGTCGAGACGGTGGCCAGCCAGCTCTTTTGCCACATCGACATCCACGTCTCCGAGGGCCATCGCGCCGCCGCCGACACCCTGTTGCGCGTTGCCGAGGACATCGCCGATCTCTTCGAGGGCGAAGTGTTCGCCTATCTTTGCTGCCGTCGCCGCGCCCGTCTTTGCAGAAAGTGGGGGGACGCCCGCGGCGCGCTGGATGCCTACCGCCGCGCCTGGCGCATCCTGGAGCGCTCGGAGCTGCACGAGGCGCAGGTCGAGGTGCTCATGGAGATGGGCATCCTGCAAGATCAAGCGGGGGATCGCGACGCGGCCCTGGTGTCCTTCCGGCGCGCCGCCAACGTGTGCCGCCGCGAGCGCCTACACTTCAACTGGGCCGCCGCGTTGTTCAACATGGCGTCCATCTACCTGGAGGCTGGCGAGGAGGAGCGCTTTCACCGCTACGCCGCCCGGGTGGCGCGCCTGGATCGGGCGTGCGACTTCCCGTCCCATCGGGCACGGCTGGAGCTGCTTACCGCCAACTGGATGGATCGCTGGGGGCGGTCGGCCCAGTCGGTGGAGCACTATCGGAAGGCGCTGGAGGCCTACCGACGGGTGCACGACCGTCTTAAAGCCAGCGAGATCCTGGCCCACCTGGGGGAACTGGCCCGGCTGAACGGGCAGATCGACGCCACCGGCCCGCTGCTCGGCGAAGCCTTGAGCGAGCGGCGCACGCTCGACGCGCGCGAGGCGGAAGCGCGCTTCTACTACTATCGCGGCGCGACGGCGTGGCAGACCGGGCTGGTCGAGGACGCGGCCATGTTCTATCAGCAGGCGCTGGAGCGCTACTCCGGCATCGACGCGGACGCCGAGCAGGAAACCCGTTACCGATTGTACCTGTGCTTGAGCGCCCTGGGACGGGTGAACGAGACGCTGCCGGCGTTTCTCGAGTCACGCTCCCTGGGGCACGCGCCGGAGGCGCAGCCGGGTCACGATCCGCACGTCGGCACCCCGCATCCTCCGCTCACCCTGGCCTGCGACAACACCGGCCGCCCCTACGCTTACCGGGCCCCTCGCGGCGACGGCGCAAGCCTGGACGATTTCCACAACCGCAAGCGCGCTCGGGCGTACATCATCGACCGCTCGGAGCTGGCCCGCCTGCTGCACGCGCTGGCCTCGTGGATGAAGCAGGAAGGCCGCAAGGACCTCGCCCGCCACCTCCGCCGCGAGGCCCGCATGGTCGAGCAGTTCCTCCGCCGCACCCCGCCGGGCGCGGGCCGTCGCGCGACCGAGAAGAATTAAGTAACCCATGCGGGCATGGATAACCGCGCATTGCACGGTAATATTACCACGCAATGCGCGGTTACCCCGGAAAATCCGTTGTTCGTTCCCACTTCGCGGCGAACCGGGGTTATCGGGGGCGGGGGCGCAGCCGCACTCGGAGCCCGCGCGGGGCCATGGTGATGGCGAAATACTCGCGGACGTCGGCGGCGTTTCCCACTCTGGTGACGTCGAAATTCTTGTAGAGCGTGGCCAGCGCCACGCGCATTTCCAGCAGCGCCAGCGAGCGCCCCGGGCAGATGCGCGGGCCGGTGCCGAACGGCAAATACTTCGCCACCTCGTGCTTTTCGGAAAAACCCTCCAGCCAGCGCTCCGGTCGAAAAACCCACGGCTCGGAGAAATTTTGTGGATCCATCACCGGCGGGCGGGCCAGCACCCACACCGCAGTACCGCGCGGTACGGCGACGTCTCCCACCACGGTGTCCACCATCGCCTCGTGCGGCTGCAACGGCGCGACCGGCCGCAGCCGCATCGCCTCGCTGGCGACCGCGCCCAGGTAGGTCAGGCCGGCCGCGGACTCCATCGTGGTCGGGACGGTGTCGGCGCCCAACTGCTGGTCCAGCTCCTCGCGCAAGGTGGCCACGACGCGCGCCTCCTCGCACAAGTGGTGGGCGGTCCAGGCCAGCGATCCCGAAGTGGTGTCCTCGCCCGCCACCAGGATGGTCATGGCGTTTCCCAGGATGGTTTCCTCGGCAAACGGTTGACCATTTTCGTCGCGCGCCGTGATCATCGCTTCCAGGAAATTGGATGGCGTGTCCAACGGATTCGCCCTCCGCTGAGCAATCAATTCCCTGAGCCACGCCCACAGCGCGGCCACGTCGGCGTCCACCCGCCGGTCCTCGGGCATGCGAACCCACCGCCAGTAGGGCAGCAATGCGTTCATGCGGCGGTTGATCGCGGGAAGTATCCGCTCCATTCGCCGCTGGATGACGTCGTGGCTTCCCTCCAGTGAGCGCACGTCGTGTCCGAATGCGAGCAGGGTGGTGACGTCCACCGTGAAGCGCTGAAAATCATCCAGAATATCCACCACGGCGCCGTCGGCCGCCGCCCTTTCCCAGCGCGTGCGCAGCCTCTCCGCCATTTTCGCCAGGGTCGGATAGAACGTGCGGACGTTGCGCTGGGCGACCGCTTCCATCGACAGCTTGCGCTGCGCGCGCCACGCGGAGCCTTCCGCCACAAACACGCCGGCCCCGCCCAATTCCTGGAATATCGGCTCAAAGCGCGCGAAGCGACGGAATATTTCCGGCCGCGCGCGCAGCACCACTTCGCTGAGCGCCGCGTCGGACACCACGAGGAAGTGCTGCGGCCCCATCATCGCGTGGTACATGGGGCCGTAGCGGGCCGCCCACTCCTCCATTTTTGCGTGCATGTCCTCGTTGCGAAACTGCAGCGCGTTGCCCACCAGCGGCCAGCGCGGCGGCCCGGGCAGATCGGACAACTGACGAACGGCTCGCGCGGGCGCGGGCACGGCTTTCAAGGCACAGACGTCCGGCACGCCGTCGGCGGACAGCGGGCAGGCGCGCAGCCGCTGCGGTCCCCCGATGCGCTGCCCGGTCTCCAGGTCAAAGCGCCAGCGGTGGTTGCGACAGACGAGCGCGCCGTCCTCCAACTCGCCCTCGGCCAGCAGCGCGCCCTGGTGCGGACAGCGGCCCTCGTACGCGTGCGGACCAGGCACGATCACCACGTCCACTCCGTCGACAGTCACGCCGCGGAGCGTTGTCATGTGCGGACACTTCCTCGCACACGCAGCAGTTGCTGGCGCGACCACTCGGCGCTCTGGTGCGCCAGCAGCGGAGTCCAGGGAGCGAATTTCGGCATGTGTGCCACCGCCATTCTCAGCATCAGTCCCGCCTTCGATCCGATGCGCAGGCCCGGGGTCGGGCTCGCGAACGTATCGTTGAGCGATAACATTAAAAGACTCGGCCGGCCGACCGCAGCTTCCACGTGGAAATACGCCGGCCCGCGGTTCCGCGAAAAAATGGCGGCCCCAGGCGCGCGCGGCTTCATGCGCGACACCGCTCGAACAGCGAGGCGATGGCAAGGCGCACGTGGCCTTCCGCACGGGGATCCCGCAGCAGGCGCTGCGCGTGGTGAAATCCCAGCACCAGCGCAAAATATTCGAAGGCAAACAGATGGATGTCGAGCGCCTCGCGAAACTCGCCCACGCGCACGGCGCCGTGGGCGCTGTCGGCCAGGGCTTCCAGCCAGAGGCGACGCTGCTCCACGAGGTAGTCGCGCAACGGACCCTCCTGGTCGTCGAGCTCCATGCCGGCGGCCACCAGGGGGCATCCGCCCGGCAGGTAGGGGTCCTTGCCCCACGCCAGCCAGTGGTCGAGAATGGCCTGCAAGCGTCCCACCCCCTCCGGCACGGAAAATGCGGGCACCACGACCCGCTCGGTGAAGCGCCGCACGGCCTCCTCCAGCACCTGGAGCTGCAGCGCTTCCTTGGACCCGAAGTGCAGGATCAGTCCGGCTTTGGAGAGCTTCAGCTCCCCGGCCAGCTGCCCGATGGTGAGTCCCTCAAGCCCGTCCCGGCTCGCCATCTTCATGGCGGCATCCAGCACCATGCCGCGGGTCTCGTCGGCCCTGCGCTTCACGGACTAATGTTAACGAACGACCGTTAAGTTGTCAATGCGTCGACTTTTACCGTATGTTCTCCCTGGGAAGCGATTGACAATGGGCGAAATCGAGCTTGGACTTGTCGCGGCCTGTCCCAACCACGCCAACCGGCCCGGGACCGTGCGATGCGACGCATGTCTGCGCAAGGTCTGCGAGGAGTGCCTGATTCACGAGGGCAGCAACAAATACTGCAGCGCGAAGTGCGTGGAGGGGGCGAAGGCAACCCGCGCGCGCGTCGAGGACCTGAACAGCCGTCCGCCACCCGCCAGCGGGAATGGCATCCCGGTCGGGACAATCGTGGTGCTCGGCCTGCTCATCGCGGGGGCGTGGTACGCCTGGCAGCACAAGCAGGCCATCATTCAACTGGTGCAGCGCTACCTGGGCTGAGTTTGAGGTCACGCGCTCGCGAACAACGACTGCTCCTCCAGCATCGGAGACACGAACAGCGACGGCTCTTCGATGGCGCGCTGCTGGGCCGGGACCAGGCCGACGCCCATGAGGAAGCCGATGGCGCGCTCGGCGTGGGGATAGCGGTTGACCAGCTTCCAGAAGCGGCGGCTGTGGTTGGGCTCCACGAGGTGGGCCAGCTCGTGCACGATGACGTAGTCGAGCACGAACGCCGGCATGTTGGCCAGGCGGTGGGACAGGCGGATGCGGCGACTGCCCGGGCTGCACGAGCCCCAGCGGGAGTTCTGGTTGGACACGTAGCTGATCGACGCGTATTGCAGCGCGCCGCCGAAATACTGCTGGTTGAGCCGCTGGGCGCGGCGCTCGAGGCCGTTGCTCTCGTTGAGGCTGGTCTTCTCAATGCGCAGCGACAGGCG